>NZ_JBZYWH010000019.1:0-102611 GCF_058932745.1 Hymenobacter sp. FMD4 | reverse complement strand
TTGCCGGCGGGCAGACCTACGCTACCGTCTTCCACTGTCGGCATGCTGTTCATGTACGAGCGGAAGGCTAAGGCAATTTCGCTGGCCAGAGAATTAGCTTGTGCCCGCACGCGGCGGTCGTTTTTGGTGCGTTCGTTGTTTTTGTCGGCCCGCAGCTGCGTCAGGTAGTCATCAAGGGCAACCAGTTCTGCCGGCTTATCGGAATCAGGAATGATGCGAAAGGCGCCCACGCTATAGGTGTAGCCTTCGTCGGTAGCCTGAAACATAAATTCAAAGCGGGCTGCCCGTTCCACGTCCTGGCCTTTGTTGTCGACCTGCTTGAGCTTCACGGTACCTATTACGCTAAGGGAGCCAGCGTCAGGGTTGGATTTGAAGTCCGTCTTGGGGCCGTAAGCAAACCGACGATCAGCCCAATCCCGTGCACGGGCGTGCAAGGTTTGGCGGCCAACAGCATTGGCTGAAACTCGTTCGCTATACTCTACTGGCGCCGTGTTGGTCTGGGCAACAGCGGGCAAAGCAACGAGCAGACTCAGTAGCAGACCAAAGAAGGGTACTATTGATTTCATAGCGCAGAAAGACAAAATGAAGTGACTTGGAAATGTGCTGCACAAAACTCCGCCCAGCAGTGGCGAAAGAGGTTAAGTTGGCGTTACCAAAACATGAACTTATAACACCTAGACTTCGCTTAACGCTGCAAATTTAAATGAAAGATAAGCTTGTTTTTGCATTTTTTCAACGGCTGTTAATTTTCGAAGAACTGTCCAACTAAACCATCGATAAATAAAAAGTCCAAACTTGAATTGGCCCCATAGATAGTTGTAAAAGAAGTGTGGTTTCTACAATGCGCTGTATATCAAGCTTGTTAAAATAGATTTTTGTTGCGCACTCGTGTTCCTTGATAATACATATGGCCATGCGGTGTTAACATTTACTTAACAATGATTTTCATGCGGGGAGGAGTTGTGTTGTAACCGAAGTTGGATACTTTTGCGACGTGCTTCTAGTCAATCAACATCAGATGAAGCGCAGAACGGCTCATTCGACGGTTCTGCAACGGGGTCGAAACCCGTTCCCATCGGTTGATTTTGTTTCTTCTTTCTGCTTTTTCCTCGTTTGCCGCCCGGTTGTAGCCGGAGCGGTTTTTTTGTGTCCGCTCGGTTCGGATGCGAGGCAAGACGGCCGCCTGCGCTAACACTTCATCCACGCAATGGAACAAACTTCCGCACCCGCCAAGGTTCAGAACTACAACCTGACTGTGACACCCCAGCGCGTGGCTCAGTTCATCCTCGGCCTGACGGGCATCCGCAACTGCGTGCCTTTCCTGATCAACCGCGACAATGGTATCTAGGCTTGCTGCCTACAAAAGGCCCGGTGTATTGCCGGGCCTTTTGCTTTTTGATTGCCTGCCGTTTAACGCAGCAAAGCGGAGTGCAGGACCTGTTGGACGCAGCAGAAGCACGAAGGCTTGGATAGTTCAAGCCAGCTCATCAAACCAAATTCTCTCACCCCGCCGCGGATGACCGCCCGAACCAAATAGCCGTTCCCCACTATGCAACTCGGATCTTCTTTGACGCTGCAAAATCCCGTGTGCCTCGCCGCAGCTCCCTGGCAGTTGCCCGACGGCCTCGGCTATGAGCGCCTCGGTGCCATCTTCACCAAGACGGTAATTATGGAGCCGCGCCCCGGCAGCCGGAGCGAAGGCATCATCAAAGTGGCCGATTCGTCGCTCCTGAACACCACCGACCGCCGCACCGACGGCGCCGAGCAGCTGGTGCAGGAGCACCTGCCGCACCTGCGGCGCCACGGCGTGCCCGTGCTGGTGAGCATCACCGCTCCCGGCATTCCTGGATTTAGAAAAATAGCCCGCTTTCTGGCCCGCGAAGCCGCTGGTCAGATTGCTGGAGTGGAAGTATACATCAGTAGCGCCACCACGCAGAAAGGCTTTGAAGTGACGCCGCGCTTCGTGCGCGAAGCCACCGAGGCCGTGCGCAACGAGCTGGGCCCGGATGCGGCCCTCATTGTTAAGCTGCCGCCGTGGCCCGACCACGTGCGGGTTTTGGGTTTTGCCGCGCAGGAAGGCGGTGCCACCGCCTTAGCAGCTTGCAACACCTTGAAGGCCCTGCACCTGCCCGAGGAAGGGGAGCCTATTTTGGGCGGCCTGTCGGGCGAGGCCCTACGGCCCATGGCTCTGCGCTGCGTGTACGAGCTAGCCCACGATGAGAATATCACGCTGCCCATCATCGGAACGGGCGGTATCTTTACGGCCCAGCACGTGCGCGACTACCTGCGCTGCGGCGCCACAGCTGTGCAGCTGGCCACCGGCGAATGGCTGGAGCCCGGCCTCACTGCCCGCCTGGCTACGGAGTGGGAAGAAGCTGCTACGCTCACCGAAACCAATACCCCCGCATGGAACAGCTAACCCGCCGCGCCCTGGGGGCGCAGTCTCTGCTCTGCGTCGGCCTCGACCCCGTTGAATCAACGCAGGGGGAAAACGTCGAAGCTCGCCTGCAGGAAGTGGTGGAGCAAACGGCCGAATACGCCGCCGCCTTCAAGCCCAACCTCGCCTTCTTCCTCGCCCGCCCCGACGGTGTGGCTTTGCTGCAGCGCCTGCGCCAGTGGATTCCCACCGACGTGCCGATGATTCTCGACGGCAAATTCGGCGACATTGCCAATACGGCCGAGCGCTACGCCGCCTTCGCCTACGACATCGTCGGGGCCGATGGCGTGACCGTCAATCCGTACATGGGTGAGGACGCTATTTTGCCCTTCGCCCGGCCTGGCAAAGCCGTATTCGTGCTGGCCAAAACCTCCAACAAGCCCGTGCACTCCTGGCAAGACCAGGAGCTGGTGAGCGGCAGCACCGTCAGCGACTTCTCGGCAGATGTGGTACAAACGCTCAGCCACGAACACCGCGGCCTCGGTCTGGTAGTTGGCGCAACCAACGCTGAAGCCTTGGCGCACTTGCGCCAGCGTTGCCCCGGACTGTGGTTCCTAGTGCCCGGTATCGGCGCGCAGGGCGGCGACTTGGCCGCCACGGTGCAAACCGGCTGCCGTCTATCCGATGGCTTGGGTGTGCTTATCAATTCTTCCCGCGGCATCTGGCAGGCCGACGATGCCGGCGCTGCTGCCCGCTACCTAAACTCGCAAATCAATGCCTTACGCGCCGAGCGAATTTCAACAGCAATTTGAGCAACAGCTCCGCGGCGAGGATGCGCTGCTGAGCGGCCACTTTCGCCTATCCTCCGGCCTGCACTCCGATACCTACGTGCAGTGCGCCCGATTCCTGCGTCGCCCCGACCTGGCGGCTCCGGACCTGGGTGTTTTGGCGAAGCTGATTCAGGAAGCCGGCCTGCAGCCCGATGTAGTAGTAGGCCCGGCTATGGGAGGGGTGGTTGTGAGCTATGAGCTGGCTCGGCAGCTAGCCGTGCCCGGTATCTTCACCGAGCGCGACGCCGACACCAAAATGACTTTGCGCCGCGGCTTCACCCTGCAGCCCGGTGAAAAAGTTATCATCGCCGAAGATGTGGTGACGACCGGCAAATCGACCCTGGAAGTAGCCGAAGTGCTGCGCAGCATGGGCGTGGAAGTATTGGCGGTGGCTTGCCTGATCGATAGAACTGGCGGCAAACATGAACTTGATTTCCCCTTGTTTGCGTTGCTACCGGTTCAAGCGGCCACGTATCAGCCCGAAAATTGTCCGCTGTGCGCCAAGGGCATCCCCGCGGTGAAGCCCGGAAGTCGGCCCGATGCGGTGCCGGCGCTTGCGTAGGGGCGGCGGTTGTCGTTCCTTTGTGTCTCCTTCGCTACCCTGTGCAACGAAGTCTCTCCCATACCAGCCCCTCGCATAACCGGATCAGGCCCGCGTCTGATTTCGACAGCATGTGGCGCGGCAGCGCGCTCTTCAGCGTAGCCGCGGGGCACCGTCTCGACGCGCAACGGGGAGAGGCAGAAGACCGAATAGCCGAGCGGCAACAGCAGCAACGCACTGCCGCGCAGCCCCAGCACAGCCAAAGCCTGGCGTGCATTATGGACTTACGCAAGCAGCTGCGAAAACCCGCAGCTGCCAAGTTTGAAAAGTTGCTGGGAAACGACTGCGGAGTAACCGCTGCCAATCTCAACCGGAGCCAAGCTCCGCACCACACTGTAAGCCGCCTTGTGGCCCGCTCGTCGGGCCCGGGGCGGCTTACCGCATTCATGGGGTTTGCGAATGCGGAATTCCGCATTCGCAAACCCAAAAGATTAACGCAGAAAGGCAATCGGTTAAACGATGGAATTACTATCTGCGGACGCGGACTACAAAGTCCGCGCTACACCCTGCTGTGCTACCCTTCTGAGCTTTGAATAACACCGCCTCCCATACCATCCAACTGATTCCGCGCCCCAGCCAGCACGACGGTGAAGGTGCCCGCGTGGCCGAGGCCGCACGGCGCCACCTGCACCTGCTTACTGGGCACGTGCAAACCAGCGCCGTGTATACCGTGCGCTACCCGCTGACTACGGAACAGCTGCAGAGCTTTTCCGCGCACTGCCTGCAGGACCCGCTGCTCAATGACGTGGCCTTGGACGAATGGGCCGTGGCCCCGGGGTTCAAGAGCTACATTCTGGTAGCCAAAGGCCCCGGTGTAACCGACGACGAAGGCACCTCGGCTCAGAACGCGCTGCAAGACTTCCTGGGCGCCGACCTGGATACGCGCACCCAGCACATCTTCAGCAAGCGCCTGTATTTGCTGGAAAAGGAGCTGCCCGAAGCGGACTTGCGACGCTTGGCAGAGGAGTTGCTCGGCAACAAGCTCATCAACCGCTTCGTGGTGGGCCACACCGCCGCTGGCATCCGCGACTTCACCCCGCAGCCCGGCGGCGGTGCCGATTCTACTACGCACACCATCCGCCTGGAGCACCTCACCGACGAGGAATTGGTGCAGCTCTCCAAGGAAAACGTGTACGCGCTGAACCTGGAGGAAATGCGCGCCATCCGGGACTATTACTACTCGGCCGAGACGCAGATCAGCCGCGCCGAGGCCGGCCTTACGCCCGACCCGACGGACTGCGAGCTGGAAATCCTGGCCCAGACCTGGTCGGAGCACTGTAAGCACAAAGAGTTTGCGGCCGTCATCCGTTACCGCAATGCCGTGACGGGGGAGGAAAAGGAAGTTGACGGACTGTTCAAGACCTATATTAAAGGAGCTACGTCGGAAGTCGACCGGCTCCTGCGCGAAAACGGCAACGACTGGCTGATTAAGGTATTTTCGGACAACGCCGGCGCGGTGCGTATCAATAAGGATTCGTTGTTTGTCTGGAAGGTTGAAACGCACAACTCGCCCTCGGCCATCGACCCCTACGGCGGCGCCATTACCGGCATTCTGGGCAACAACCGCGACCCGCTGGCCACCGGCATCGGCGGCGCGCGGCTGCTCTTCAATACCAACGTGCTTTGCTTTGGCCCGCCCAACTGGTCGGGGCCGCTGCTGACGGGGCAATTGCACCCGCGCCGGGTGTTCGAGGGCGTGCGCAAGGGCATTGAGGACGGCGGCAACAAGTCGGGCATACCGACGGTAAACGGCGCCATCGTGTTTGATGAGCGCTACCGCGGCAAGCCGCTGGTGTACTGCGGCACCGGCGCCGTGCTGCCCATGCAATTGGCCGGGCAGGATGCTTGGGAGAAAAAGATTGACGCCGGCGACCGGATCATCATGGCCGGCGGCCGGGTGGGCAAGGACGGCATTCACGGTGCCACCTTCAGCAGCATCGAGCTGGACGAAGCCGCGCCGGCCACGGCCGTGCAGATCGGCTCCCCGATTACCCAGAAGCTGGCCATGGACTTCTTGCTGCTGGCCACCCGCCGCGGGCTGATCAAGTGCAGCACCGACAACGGCGCGGGCGGCTTGTCCTCCTCGGTCGGCGAGTTGGCGGGCATCAGCGGCGGCGCCACGGTGGAGCTGGAAAAGGTACCGCTGAAATACCCTGGCCTGCGGCCTTGGGAGATTTTTGTGTCGGAGTCGCAGGAGCGGTTTACGCTGGTGGTGGAGCCCGCGAAGCTCGATGAGCTGAATGCGCTGGCTGCCGAAATGGAAGTGGAGCTGTCCGACATCGGCCAGTTCACGGACAACGGCCGCCTGGACGTAACCTTCGACGGGCAGCCAGTGGCTTCGCTCTCATTAGAATTTCTGCACGAAGGCGTGCCGCGCAAGGTGCTGGATGCCGAGTGGCAGCAGCCCACGCTGCACGAACCCAAGCTGCCCGCTTCGCTCGACGCAACCGAACTCCTTATTAAGCTGCTGGGCGCGCTCAACATCTGCTCCCGCGAGGCGGTGATTCGGCAGTACGACCACGAGGTGAAAGGCCGCACGGTGGTGAAGCCCCTGATGGGCCGCACCGGCCAGGCCCCGCAGGACGCGGCCGTGGTGCAGTTCAATTTCGAGTCGTGGGAAGGCGTGGCGGTGAGCAACGGCATCTTGCCGCGCTACGGCGACATCGACCCCTACCAGATGTCGGCCGGGGCCTTTGATGAAGCGGTGCGCCAGATCATTTCGGTGGGCGGCAAGCTGCCCAACCTGACGCCCGGCGACGGGATTTTCTGGTCGGTGAACGACAACTTCTGCGTGCCCGACTCGGTGTACGACCCCGTGACGAACCCCGACGGCAAGCAGAAGCTGGCCGCCCTGGTGCAGCTCTGCGAGGCTCTGCGCGACATGTGTGTGGCCTACCAAATTCCGCTGACCTCGGGCAAGGACTCGATGAAAAACGACTTCAAGGCCGACGGGCAGAAGATTTCGGTACCGCCCACTGTGCTATACTCGATGACTGCCCTGATGCCCGACGTACGCCGCGCCGTCACCTCCGACTTCAAGGCCCCCGGCGACGTAGTATACCTGCTCGGCGACACCTACGACGAACTGGGCGGCTCGGAGCTGTACCACCTCTTCGGGGAGCTGGGTCAAAACGTGCCCCGCGTGCGCCCCGCCGAAGCCAAGGACTTGTATCAGAAAGTAGGGGAGGCGCACGAGCGGAACCTCATCCTGTCCTGCCACGACCTGTCCGACGGCGGCTTGGCCGTAGCCGTGGCCGAAAGCCTGTTCGGCGACGACAGCCTCGGCGCCGAGCTGACGCTGGAAGGCGAGCTGCCGGCCCTCACGGAGCTGTTCTCGGAAAGCCACTCGCGCTTCGTGGCCACCGTGGCTCCGGAGGACGGGGTAGCTTTTGAAGCCCTGATGGAAGGCCGCGCTACCCGCCTAGGTGTTGTAACTGATGGCGGCCGCCTCGTTATCCGTCACCAGGAACAAACGGTGGTGGACGCGGCTACGGCTGATCTGCGCGAAGCCTGGTCGAACGGCCCGGTCAACCGCGTGATGGCCGGCGAAGAACTTACCCTGCAAGCTTAGGAGGTGGAGACGATGAACGAACTTACTGCAAACGCCCGCCCGGTGCACGCTTTGGTGCTGACCGGCTTTGGCATCAACTGCGAAGAAGAACTGGCCGCCGCCTACCGCCTCGCGGGCGGCCAGGCCACCATCGTGCACTGCAACGACGTGCTGCACGGCCACGTCAGCATCCACGACTACGACGTGCTCAATTTCCCTGGGGGCTTTTCCTTCGGCGACGACCTGGGCTCGGGCGTGGTAATGGCCAACAAGGTGCGCTTCCGCAAGCTGCCCTCGGGTCGCACGCTGCTCGAAGAGCTGCGCGCCTTTATCGAGGCCGGCGGCTACGTGGTGGGCATCTGCAACGGCTTCCAGATGCTGGTGAAAATGGGCCTCTTGCCCGATTTCGCCGGTCAGCAGGAGCGCGAAGTAACTCTGACTCACAACGCCTCGGGCCGCTACGAAGACCGGTGGGTGCGCCTGGCAGTGAACCCCAACAACCGCTCCCCCTTCCTCAAGGGCCTGACCTCCCTGGAAGTGCCCGTGCGCCACGGCGAAGGCCGCTTGGTCATCCGCGACGAAGCAATCCGGAGCCGCATCCTGGCCGAAAGCCTGAACTGCCTGACTTACTGCGACGCTACCGGCTGCGAAACCGAGCTGTACCCACACAATCCCAACGGGGCCGAGCTGAACTGCGCCGGTCTCACCGACACCACCGGCCAGGTGTTTGGGCTGATGCCGCACCCCGAGGCGTTCCTTTCGCTCTACAACCACCCCGACTGGGCCCGGCGCAAGCGCCTCGACCCCACGGTATCGGAGGAAGGCGACGGGCTGAAGCTGTTCCGCAACATTGTGGAGCACATCAGCCAAACACGCGTCGCGCAGCCCGCTGAGGCTGCCCAGAACGAAGTTTCTCTTTAGCCAGACAGCCGCTTAATCCGCGCCATGAACACGCTTCCGCACTTTACCACGTCCCAACTCGAGTTGCTGCACCGCGGCAAAGTTCGCGACTCGTACCGCGCCCCCTCGGGTGAGCGGCTCATCATCGTGACGGACCGCCTGTCGGCCTTCGATTCGGTGCTGGAAACGGCCATTCCCAACAAAGGCGCTGTGCTCAACGGCCTGGCCAACTTCTGGTTTGAGAAAACTCAGGACATCGTGCCGAACCACGTCATCCGCATGATCGACCCAAACGCCATGCTGGTGAAAGAGGCCGAGCCGATTCGCGTTGAGATGGTGGTGCGCGGCTACCTCACCGGCTCCATGCTGCGTGGCTACCTCCAGGGCCAGCGCACCTTCTCAGGCGTGTCGGTTCCCGACGGGCTAAGCAAGCACCAGCGCTTCCCCGAGCCCCTCGTGACGCCGACTACTAAGGAGGAGTCGGACCGTGAAATCACGCCGGAAAATCTGGTTTCCGAGGGTTGGGTAACGGCCGAGCTGTACGAGCAGATGCGTGTGATTTCGCTGAAGCTGTTCAATTTCGCCTCGAAGTGGATGGCCGAGCGCAGCATTATCCTGGTCGACACAAAATATGAGTTCGGCCTGGTGGACCGGGAGCTGATTCTCATCGACGAAATCCACACGCCCGATTCTTCACGCTTCTGGGACGCAGCCGATTACCAGCAGAACCCCGAAGGTGCCGCTCAGATGGATAAGGAGTACATACGTCAGTGGCTGATTGCTAACAAAGTTGACGGGAACTACCCCACCCGCCTCACCGAAGAAGTAACCGCCGAAGCCAGCCGCCGCTACCTCGACATCTACCAGCGCATTACCGGCCAGCCGCTGCCCGGTGCCAATGTGGACGGCGTGAACGTGCCCGCGCGTTTAGTGCAGAACCTGGTGAAGGAAGGCTACATGCAGCATGATGCTTTGGTTAGCTTCTCTTAAGAGAGAATCAGCATGAGCGACTGGAAGCAAACAGTACAATATGAGGACGAAGAGCTGACTGCTCAAGTATCAGTGACGGTACTGCAAACCGCAGAATCTGTGCGGGTTCAGTTTCTGGAAGCCGATGAAATGACTCCTGCTGCCGAAGCTGCTCTGGATGCAGTGCTGCAGCGGCTGCCCGGCCTGGAGTCAGCTATTGCAAAAGCTGCATTTGAAAACTATCAGCACGTAGTCGAAGCATTCAGCCGCATCTACGGCAACGCGGTGCAGCTGCCTGAAGCCGCCGATGCGCAGGCGTTACGACCTTTCTACTGGCTGGTAAGCATCTACCTGCCCTACGAGCCGCAGCTTGGTGAATTCGGCCTGGGCTTTGGCTGCGATTGGGAAGAAGAGCATGGTTTCGGCCTGTACTTCCGCCAGTGGCAGATTGTTGATAACGGCGGCTACACGGTAGCGTTTGACCCCGAGTAGCTGCAATCACTCCGACCTATTTATCTCACCTATTTTGGCAACTCCCACAACCAACCTCATCCTCCTCGGCAGCGGCGCCCGCGAACATGCTCTGGCCTGGAAACTAACCCAGGACGGCGCCCAGGTGCACGTGCTGCCCGGCAATGCCGGCATCCCCGGCTCGGTGCCCAGCATCAGCGCCACCGACTTCACGGCCATTCAGCAGTTCTGCCAGGAGCACGCGGTGAAGCTCATTGTGGTAGGCCCCGAAGCGCCGCTGGCTGCCGGCGTGGCCGACTACTTCGCCGACACGGATATTCGCGTGTTTGGTCCGCGCAAGGCCGCGGCGGTGCTGGAAAGCTCCAAAGTGTGGTCGAAAGGCTTTATGCGCCGCCACGGCGTAGCTACCGGCCGCTCCTGGACCTTCCGTTCCGATCAAATGGAGCAGGCCCACGCCACGGCGGCCGAGCACGAGGGACAGGTGGTGCTCAAGTACGACGGCCTCGCCGCCGGCAAGGGCGTGTGGGTGTGTTCTTCGGTAGCAGAGTTTGATGCCGCCCTGCAGGAAATGCAGGCGCTCAGCCCGGCGGGCCACGACTGGTATTCTTTCCTCGTCGAAGAAAAACTCACCGGCCCCGAAATCAGCATCATCGGCATCACCGATGGCAAAACGATGCGCCTGCTGGCTCCCTCGCAGGACCATAAGCAGCTGCTGGCGGGCGACCAAGGCCCCAACACCGGCGGCATGGGTGCCTATTGCCCCGTGCCCTTCGCCGATGACAACGTGCTGGCCCTCGTGCGCGAGGTTATTATCGAGCCGACGCTGCGGGGGCTGAGCACGCAGGACATTCCTTTCACCGGCTTCCTGTATTTCGGCATCATGCTGACGCCTGCCGGCCCGAAACTGCTCGAATACAACGTGCGCCTCGGCGACCCGGAAGCGCAGGTACTGCTGGCCGCCATGGGCAGCAGCTTGTTGGAAATCATCGAAGCCACGCTCAACGGCCGGCTGTCTGAAATAGGCGTGCGCCAGAAGCCCGGCTCCTTCGTGGGCGTGGTGCTGGCTTCGGGCGGCTACCCCGCGGCGCAGTTCCCCACGGGGTTTCCCATCGATGGGCTCGACCAGCTCAGCCCCGGGACGCTGGTATTCCAGGGCGGCACCAAGCGCAACGAAGCCGGCCAGCTGGTGACCAGCGGCGGCCGCGTGCTGACGGTGGTAACCCATGGCCACGACCTGGAGCTGGCCGTGGAAAATGCCTACGCCGAGGCCAAGAAAATTACCTTTCAGGATGCCTATTACCGAACCGATATCGGCCAACGACCGGCCCCGCAGCTTGTCTGAGCCAACGCACCACCAGCGGCCAGCGCGGCTGGCCATCCTGCTGTCGGGGCGCGGCTCCAACATGCTGGCCCTGGCGCGCGCAGTGCGCGAAGGCGTGCTGCAGGGCGTGGCCGACGTAGCGGTAGTGTTCAGCAATATTCCCGAGGCTGCGGGCCTGCAAGCCGCCGCCGACCTCGGTTTCGCCACCGCCAGCCTCGACTCACGCGGCCGCAAGCGCACCGAGTTCGATGCCGACGTAGTTGCCCTGCTGCTCCAGTACCAGCCCGATTACGTGGTGCTGGCCGGCTACATGCGCATCTTGTCGCCGGGGTTCATCCGGGCTTTTGCCGGGCGCATCCTGAACATTCACCCGGCCGATACGCACCAGCACCAAGGGCTACACGCCTACGAGTGGGCGTGGGAAAATCGCCTGCCCGAAACGAAAATCACCGTGCACCTTGTTGACGAGGGCCTGGACACCGGTCCCGTGCTGGCGCAGGCACCCGTAGACCTCCGCGGTGCCGAATCCTTAGCTGATGTGGAGCGTCGCGGCCTTGCCGTGGAGCACCGTTTTTACGCCGACACGCTGGCCCGCCTTATCAGCGGGCAACTGCAGCCGCAAGCTGCATCTCACTCCACCCACCCCTAGTTTCCTCTAGACTTTCCCCTCCGGCTATGTGCGGAATTGTTGGTTTTTTCGGTCCGGATGACGTCGCTCACGACATGGTATTTGGCCTCACCGCCCTGCAGCACCGCGGGCAGGACGCGGCCGGCATGTGCACCTTCGACGACAACTTCCACCTCTGCAAGGGCAACGGCCTCGTGGCCGATGTGTTCCGGCCCAAGCAGCTCAAGAAGCTGACCGGCAACATCGGCATCGGGCACGTGCGCTACACCACGCAGGGCTCCAACGACTCGGCCCTGGCGCAGCCCTTCACCACCAGCTACCCCTTCGGGCTGGCCATGGTGCACAACGGCAACGTCATCAACTTCCGCGAGGTGGCCAAGCGTCTGCACGAGAAGTACCACGTGCTACCTAAAACCAGCAACGACCTGGAGCTGATCATGTACACCTTCGCCTCGGAGCTGCGCCTCAAAAATCTCGACAACCTCTCGGTGGTCGATATTTTTGACGCCGTCGAGACGACGCAGGAGCTAGTGAAGGGCGCCTACGCCACCATCACCGTCATTGCCGGCCACGGCCTGCTCGCCTTCAACGACCCCAACGGCATCCGCCCGCTGGTGCTCGGCCGCCGCGACACGCCCGAAGGCCCCGTTTTCGCCTTCGCCTCCGAAAGCACCTGCTTTGATTACCTCGGCTTCGAGTTCATCCAGAACGTAGGCCCGGGCCAAGCAGTGTTCATCGACAAAGACTTCAACATTCACTTCAAGAACCCCTACGAGCTGCCCAAGGCGTTCTGCGTGTTCGAGCAGATCTACTTTGCCCGCGAAGACTCCACCATTCACGGTCGCCTGGTGGCCCGCGAGCGGGTGCGCCTGGGCAAGGTACTTGCTCGCAAAGTCATGGCTGCCGGCATAGAGCCCGATATGGTCATCGATGTGCCGTCGTCGGGCTACTTCGCGGCTTCGGGCCTCGCCGAAGCCATCGGCGTGCCCTATCGCCGCGGCCTGGTGAAAAACAACCATATGGGTCGCTCCTTTATCGTAAGCAGCCAGGCCGGCCGCGAGGACGTGGTGAAGAAGAAGCTGAACCCCATTCGCGAGTTCGTAGAAGGCAAAAAGGTGGCCGTGGTGGACGACAGCATCGTGCGCGGCACCACCTCGCGGCGCATCGTGCGCATCCTACGCGAGGCCGGGGCTAAGGAAGTGTACTTCATTTCGTCGGCGCCGCCCATCATTTCGCCCTGCATCTACGGCATCGACATGGCCATGAGCACCGAGCTGATTGCGGCCAACTACACGGAGGAAGAAATCTGCCGCTACATCGAGGCCGACCGCGTCATCTACCAGTCACTCGAAGACCTGCAGGAGTTATTTTCCGCCGAAAAAGGCCACGGCGGCAGCTGCTTCGCTTGCTTCTCGGGAAAGTATCCTACCGGCGACGTGACCAAGTACCTGCGCCACATTCAGGAAGAGCGTACCAGCCACCGTTCAAAGCAAGACCGACCAACGGAAACGTCGGTAAGCGCGAAAGCGCCGGCGCCCACGGAGCATTAAGCACGAAGCTGAACATGCCCCTGCCCATTGAAGCAAAGCTTCAATTATTTAAAACCAAAGAAGGCGGTCGTAAGACGCCGTTCTTATCCGGGTACCGACCCGGCTTTCATTTGCGCGAAGGGCAACAGTTTTCAGGGGTCATCACCCTGCTTGATCGAGATGAGCTTTTTCCAGGTGAGGAAGCATTGGTGCACATTGATTTTGCTTTTCCACTTTTAACGGCTGATGACGTCGCCGTTGGCAAAGAAGTAGTGTTTGGTGAAGGCGCTAGGGTTCTAGGTAGAATTCTAATTCTCCAAGCACTTTAAATCCATTGAATTTATCCCGCATGAGCCAGACTACCGCCGCTTCCAACCTCAAAGAAACCGCCGGCTACTCCATCGAAGAAGGCAACGCTGCTTCGCGCTGCGCCTATAACTGGGCCAAGAAAACCTTCACGACCCGAGCTGGCAAGCCCGGCGAACCGGCGCAGGACCTGGAAGGTGGCTTCTCGAACGAAGTTCGTTTCGGAGCTGAGCGCCTGGGCATCGGCTCCGACGGCATCGGTACCAAAATCGAAGTAGCCGAGCGCGTCGACCGCTACGACACCCTGGGCTACGACCTCATAGCTATGGTAGCAGACGACTTGGTGGTGGCGGGTTTTATTCCCACGAACCTCTCGAACATCATCGACGTCAACACCCTGAACTACGACGTGGTGGACGAGCTCATGCGCGGTCTGCACGACGCGGCGCAATTCAGCTCCGTGGCTGTAACCGGCGGCGAAATTGCCGAGCTGGGCAACCGCATTGGCGGCTACCCCGGCGCCCGCATGAACTTCAACTGGTGCTCCACCGCCGTAGGCGTGCTGCACCCTAGCCTGGAACGTCCCCTGAGCGGCGCCAACGTGCGCGCCGGCCAGGCCGTGGTGGCGCTCCGCTCGCCCTCGTTCCGTTCCAATGGCTACTCCCTGGCCCGCCGCGTGCTCACCAAAGCCTTCGGGGAAGAGTGGCACAAAGCGCCCTACACCGGCTCCGATGCCGACCAGATGGGCCAAACCTGGGGCGAGGTGATGCTCGCGCCCTCACTCATCTTCGCGCCCGGCGTAACAGCCGTGCTCGATGCTGGCTTGCCCGTGCACGCCGCCGCGCACATCACCGGCGGCGGCATTGCCGACAACTTCAAGCGCGTGCTGAAAAACGGTGTCGGCGCCGAGCTGGACAACCTGTTCGAGCCGCTGCCCGCTATGGCGCAGCTCTGTGAGCTGGGCGACATTCCGCTCACCAACGCCTACCTGTACTGGAATATGGCCAATGGCATGCTGCTCGTTACCGACGCCGACCAAGCCGAAGCCGTAGCCGCCGAATTGAGCTCCAAAGGCTACGCGGCTCAGGTGGCCGGCCGCATCATCGCCGAGCCGACGATTACGCTGAAGGTGGGCGCGGGCGAGCTGCGCTACGAAGTCTAGGCTACGTATATTATTCATAAAACAAACCGGGCCGATTAGTTGCGAACTAATCGGCCCGGTTTGTTTAGCTACACTACTTGCTCTGGCCAATTCCTAACGAATCGTTACTTGTCAATTGGTAGCTTCTAATTCTTGAAGTGTAAGTGAAATTTTCCTATAAAGCATCTTCCGATTAAG
The DNA here is from genome assembly GCF_058932745.1 of Hymenobacter sp. FMD4. NCBI lineage: Bacteria > Pseudomonadati > Bacteroidota > Cytophagia > Cytophagales > Hymenobacteraceae > Hymenobacter > Hymenobacter sp. FMD4. The sequence goes on along the minus strand of NZ_JBZYWH010000019.1, from coordinate 87,790 downwards.
GCTGTCCATGTTTTGGTAGAGCCGAACGGAATCAGCGTCATAGATGAAAATATTCAGCTTGCCATTGGTGCTGCTTTTTACACTCTGAGTCCAAGCATCTTTACCGGGAATGATTTGGTCAACAGTGTCTTTCGGTAATATGATGTGTCTTAAATAGAACTCTGGGTGATTGAGGGCTGAGACTGGCAAGGTGTCCTCAAATGTTTCAACGCAAATTGGCCTTTCAGTTTGGTTTATGACTTTGAGCCGCCCGTCATAATAGTCTATAACGCAACCGTTCAATATGAGACACAAAGCCCCAAGGGCTATGCAAACAGCGTTTCTCATATAAAAAGAAGATTGGCTCTGTTGATAATCATTGCCTGAGTTTAGTAACCCAAGTTGCCCTTATGCCGGCCGCACGGCCCGCTTCTCCAGAATCAACTGCGTGCGGAATTCGTGCAGGCTCTTCTCCAGGCCCACTGGATACACGTGCGGGTTCAGGAAGCGCCGGATGCTCGGGTCGAGGGCGTTGACTTCCTGCCGGGCGCGCTGCCGGCTTTCTTCCAGGGTGGGCAGCTCCAACACGCGCTGGCCATGGCGGAACACCGGCTCCAGCAGCTCGCGGTAGTTGGTCGACTTCACCGGCCGGCGGCGCGTGGGGTCCATGGGGTCCACGATGGTAAGGTCACCCGGTAGCTCCTCAGCGGTGTTGTAAAGCATATCGGCCACGGGCTTGCCTTCCTCGTTCAGGAACCGGCGCACCTGCAGGATGCCGGGGATACTGGTTTTGGCCAGCTGCTCCGAGATTTTGACGGTGTAGTCCCAGCCGCTGCCGTCGGCTTTTTTCATGGCAGCCAGCTTGTACACGCCGCCCAGGGCTGGTTGGTCATAGGCCGTTACCAGTTTGGTACCGATGCCCCAGGTGTCGATGCGGGCGCCTTCGAGCTTGAGGGCGGTGACTAGCTGCTCGTCGAGGTCGTTGCTGGCCACGATACGTACTGCGGGAAAGCCAGCTGCATCGAGCAGCTGACGGGCTTCGCGGCTGAGGTAGGTAAGGTCGCCGGAATCGAGGCGGATACCGCCCAGTTCGTGGCCGGTGGCACGCAGGCGCTTGGCTACCCGAATGGCGTTGCGCACGCCTTCCAGCGTGTCGTACGTGTCGACGAGAAAGACCGAGTCGTCGGGGAAGGCGTCGGCATAGGCATCAAACGCTTCTTCTTCGCCATCGAAAGCCATAACCCAGCTGTGGGCGTGGGTGCCGCGCACCGGAATGCCAAACTGCTGTCCGGCCAGCACGTTGCTGGTGCCGTCGGCGCCGCCGAGGTAGGCGGCTCGAGTGGCTGACAGGCCGCCGTCGAAGCCCTGGGCGCGGCGCAGGCCAAACTCCAGAATCTGATCATTGGGCCCGACGGCTTCGCGGATGCGGGCAGCTTTGGTGGCTACCAGCGTCTGGAAGTTGACCAACGTCAGCAGCGCCGTCTCGACCAGCTGGGCCTGTAGCAGCGGGCCCCGGACGCGAATCAGCGGCTCGTTGGCAAACACCACCGTGCCCTCGGTAATAGCGTCGACGTCGCAGGTAAAGCGTAGGTCGCGCAGGTACGTGAGGAACGAAGGGTCGAAAAGCGCGGTGCCTTGGCGGCCACGCAAGGAGCTGAGGTAGGCGAGGTCTTCTTCGGAGAAGCGCAGGTTTTCAAGCCAATCGACGACATAGGCCAGGCCGGAGGCCACGGCGTAACCACCCTGGAAAGGCAGCTTGCGGAAGTACAGGTGAAACACGGCTTCGCGGTCCTGCATTCCTTTGCGCCAGTAGCCGTAGGCCATGGTAAGCTGGTAAAGGTCGGTGAGCAGGCTGAGGGAGGGGCGATAAAGGCTGGAAAGCGGCGTGGCCGTGGGCATAATTGGGAGCGAAGATTGGCGCGCCAAGTTAAGCAGCTAACGCGGGCTGAGCGGTGCTTAGGGGTGGCGGTCTGCGGAAAGCTGTAGACCAGGTCGCAGCCGCCACTTACTGGCGACCCATCACTTAAGTGGCGAGTACGGTGTGCGGCAGCAGGACTGCCGAGGCCACTAACGGCGCAAGACCAGGGGGCGACGTCAGCGGGCATACAGGCATGAACCGACCGACTTTGGTAGCCAAGCCGGCATCGTTCGGGCGCTGTTTGAGCAAGACGTGCGCTTGCAGGCCGGGCGTGATAAGAAGCCGATGGGCTTACTCATGTCGGGAGGGAGCCGCCGGCAACAAGCCGCCCATGCAGAAAGTGTAGGGCAGGGTACAGCGGCAGTATGCTTTTTGCGGCGGCTGGCACGCAACGCTGTGGTGTGCTTCCGCTACTTTGCGGCATGAAACAACTACTCCTGGGCTTGGCGCTCATCGGCTCGGTGCAGCTGGCAGCCGGGCAGCAAAAGGCCGCGAAGGCCCCAAAAACGAAAGTATCGGCCGCGACGGTGGAGCGCGTGGAGCGCACCCTGGCCGCCGACAACATGCGTGGCCGGGCCCTGAGCACCGGTGCCCCTGAGGCGGCGCAGTTTCTGGCCGCGGAGTTTAAGCGCATCGGGCTGCAGCCGCTGCCAGGGCTTACCTCGTACGAGCAAGCTTTTCCGGTTTTTGAAGTCCGCAACACTAGCTTGCAAGCCACGCTCAACGGTACGGCCGTAGCCGCCGAAAATGTGGTGATGATTTCCGGCCAGGAGCAGGTTAGCTGGGCCAGTGGGCAGGCCGGGGCGCCACGCGTAGTGGTCGTAGGCCCCCAAGCCGATTTTCGCAAGGAAGTAGGCCCCCTGTTGCGGAGCAAAGAAAACCTCCTGGTTTTGCTGGACCCGACACATGCCCAACGCTTTCAATCGTTAGCGCACCGTTTTGGCCACGGCAGCCAATACCATCCGGAAAAACCTACGCCCAACACCATTGCCATGGTGCTGGCACCCAGCACACCGACTGAGGCAGCCAGCTTTCAGTTCACGGGAAGCACCAGCATCAAGCAAGTCGAAATCCGTAACGTGGTGGGCGTGCTGCCCGGCCGCGATAAAGCCAAGGCTGCTGAGCAAGTAGTCTTCTCGGCTCACTACGACCACATCGGCATCCTGCCCGCCATGGCCGGCGACTCCATTGCCAACGGCGCCGACGACGACGCCTCCGGCACCACGGCCGTGGTGGCTCTGGCCGAGCATTTTAAAAAGACCAAGAAAAACGCCCGCACGCTGGTGTTCGTGGCTTTCACGGCCGAAGAAATCGGTGGGTTCGGCTCGCAGTACTTTTCCAAGCAGCTTGATCCGGCCAAAGTGGTAGCCATGTTCAACATCGAGATGATTGGTAAGGTGTCGAAGTTCGGCCCCGGTACGGCCTTCATCACTGGCTTCGAGAAGTCGGACTTTGGCCCCATTCTGCAGCGTAACCTGCAAGGCACAGCCTATAAGGTAGAGCCCGACCCGTACCCCGAGCAGCAGCTATTCTACCGCTCCGACAACGCTACGCTGGCCCGTCTGGGCGTGCCGGCCCACAGCATCAGCACGGCGCCCATCCCTACCGATAAATTATACCACAGCGTGGATGATGAAATCGAAAGCCTCGACCTGAAAAACATGACCACCGTGATTGAGGCCATTGCCATCAGCGCACGTGGCATCGTGGGCGGACAGGACACGCCCACGCGCATTACGGATGCGGGCACGCGGAAGTAGGGGCCCAGTTGCCCTATGCAAAACGCCCCATTGGCTCCGCGCCAGTGGGGCGTTTTGCATGTCTAGCGTCTCCGTCAAACGGTAACGCTACCAAGCTCACTGTTGGGAAAGTTACAATTGAATATAAATAATTAAATAAAGCCATGCCGTTAGCTGGTATTATTGTGCCGGCAAATGCGTCGGCAGGTGTATCTGCGCTTGGATTCTGCTTCACACACCTTTATTGGTCCTTATTAATTATGACAAAAAGCTTACTTCTGAGCTTATTGGCGACGTTTGCTACGGTTTCTTCTGGGCAAGCCCAGACAGCGGCACTCAGTTCGGCTGATGCTAACGGCGTGCTACGAACGCCCGCCGCCGTGCCGGGCCGTTGGCCGGCACAACTCCTGCCTACAGCTACGCCGCAGGCTCGCACCACAGCTACCTGGACGCAAGTAGCCAGCATGAATGTAGCCCGGGCACAACACGCGACCTTGGCGGTGGGCGGCCGAATTTATGTGTGGGGTGGCTACAACGCAGTAACTGGCATTGAGACTGCCAGTCTGGAGGTTTACAACCCCGCTACCAACATCTGGAGTGCTGGCACTAGCTTGCCCACGGCGTCGCGGGGCCATGCCTTTGCCCTCGGCAACGACGGGTTGTTGTACAGCTTTGGCGTCATCAACAACGGTGGTGCGCTTAACGACTGCTACCGCTACAGCCCGGCGACGGGGACCTGGACGGCTATTGCGCCGATTCCTACGGTGCCCTATAACTTCCAGGCAAAAGCCTCCACCGCAGCTGATGGGCGCATCTACGTAATGGGCGGCAGTAGCAACTCAGCTTCCCTCAATCAGATTTACAACCCGGCTACCAACACCTGGAGTACGGGGGCACCGTTGCCAGCGGGCCGCAATGGGCACGCTCAGGTGGTAGATGCCAATAACCGCATCCACGTTATCGGTGGCAGCGAGTCTTTCCAGACCAGCTTCGCCCTAGCCTCGCACTTCATCTACAACCCGGCCAACAATACCTGGACCACCGGTGCCAGCCTGCCCAGCGCGCTGCAGCAGCCAGGGGCTGCACTTGGCCCCGATGGCAAAATCTACGTGGTAGGTGGTAAGGCTCAGTTTGCCAATAACAGCGGCCCATTTTACAGCACCACTTACGTGTACAACCCGGCTACCGATTCTTGGAGCACGGATACGGCGCTACCCGTCACGCGCGGCGAAACTGCGGCCGTAACTGAAGGCGGGTTCCTGTATAGCCTGGGCGGCACCGACGGTACGGAGCAGGCCACGGTGTTCCGCATGGCCCTAACGAGCACCAATGCTTATACCTGGACCGGCGCTACTTCCACGGACTGGAGCATCGCCACCAACTGGTCGGCCGGGGTAGTACCCGCGGCGCTCGATGACGTGACCATCCCCGGGGGCTTGGCGCGCTATCCGGTGGTGAGCACCAGCTCGCCTACGGCGCGCAACATCACGCTCAACAGCGGTGGGCAACTGAGCATTGCCAACGGCGGCACCCTGCGCCTGACCGGCAACCTGGTAAACAACGGCACCTTCGCGGCCGCCGGCAACGCCTCGGTGGTGCTGTCTGGTAGCACCGGGCAAACCATCGGCGGCAGCAGCACCACGCAGTTTCGCAACCTGACCGTGGGCGCTGCGGGTGCTACGCTCGGGGGCCGAACCGAAATCCAGCGCCTGCTTACGCTAACTGGCAACCTGAACACCAACGGGCAGCAATTCCTGATTTTGTCTAACAACGATGGCTCGGGCATGGTGCACAACAACGGCGGCGTGGTAACGGGCAGCACTATGGTGCAGCGTTACATCGACCCGGCGGGCAACAGCAGCTTCGGCTACCGCCACCTGGCCCCGGCTGTGAGCGGCGCTACGCTGAGCAACCTGGCCATCTTCCCCATCTTGCCCGGGGCGGAAAACCCTGGTCCGTTTCAGCTGAACGCCGCCTACAACACGGCTGCAGTACCGAGCTTGGTTACGCCCTTCCCCACCGTATTTGCCTACGACGAGACGCGAGTGGCCACAGCGACGGCAGGCGCCGCTAGTTTTGATCGGGGTTGGCTCTCGCCCACGGCCAGCAGCCAGGCGCTGGTGCCCGGCCAGGCCCTGACGATAAACCAGCCGGCTGGCAACTTCTTTGAGCTGACGGGTACGGCCCTGAACAATGGCAACTTCACCCGCGGCGGCCTCACCCGCGGCACGCAGCCGGAGTCGGGCTGGCACCTAGTGGGCAATCCTTATCCGTCGCCCCTGAACTGGGACCTGGTGGGCCGTACCAACGTGGACGCGGCCGCTTACGTGTACCGTTCTGATAGCCGCTACACCGGAGGCTACACGGCCTATGTAAACGGCGTCGGCAACAACACCATGCCCATGGGCCAGGGCTTCTTCGTGCGGGTAAGCACGCCTGGAACCAGCGGCAGCCTGAGCTTTACCAACGCGGCGCGCATCACCACCTTCACCGAAGCGACCTACAGCCGCCCCACCGCCGAAACCCGGCCCCTGCTTCAGTTGACGCTGCAGCGCCAGGGCGCTACCGCCTCCGAGGACGAGCTGCACGTGTATCAGCAAGCCGGCGCCACCGCCAGCTTCGATAGTCAGTTCGATGCCCTGAAGGTGCAGCTCAACGGCGGCCAGCGCCCCTCGCTTTACCTGCAAGTCGGCCCCGAAGCGCTGGCCATCCAGGGTCTGCCCGGAGGTTCGCAACCCCACTCCATGCCGCTGGGCCTGAACATACCAGTAGCCGGTACCTACACCTTCACGCCTGAGCAACTGATCAACTTCTCGGCTGCGGATCAGCTGGTGCTGGAAGACCGCCAAACCGCGGCCTGGCACGACCTGCGCCGCGGGGCTTACACCGCCCAACTGCCCCAGGGACTGAGCACCACGCGCTTCGTGCTGCATCTGAATGCGGCCCGCCCGCTCCGCAACCAAGCCACGCAAGCTTGGGCCGGCGAAGTGCAGGTGTACCCTAACCCCAGCACTGGCGCTGAGCTAACTGTAGTAGCCACGGGCATGAACAGCCTCACCGCCGATCTGCAACTGATGAACGCCCTCGGCCAAGTGGTGCGTAAAGCCACGCACCGCGTGAGCGGCAACGAACTGCGCGCAGAACTGCCCGTGCAAGGACTAGCGCCCGGCGTATACCAGCTGCGCGTGGGCGGCGAAAGCAGCGCTGTTATTCGCAAGGTGGTAATTCAGTAAGCCTTGCCGGCTTAATAGCGCCGTTCGAACTCTGCGCCCTATTCCCAGAGCAACAAAAAGCCCGGCCGATATGTATCGGCCGGGCTTTTTGTTGTTGAAACGGCTTCAAATCAGCCGCGGCCAATCTGCCGCGTAATGGTCGAATCGGTGATTTTGTCGTCGTCAGCCAGCAGCAGGGCTTTGCTCAGGATGATGGAAAGTACCGCGTCGCCTTCGAAGGGCAGGAACACGTCGTTGGCGGTGCTGCGCTTGCTGCTGTCGGGCACGATGCACAAGTACTGGTCGTTGGGCGACATCAGGATGTTGCCGCTGCCGAGGTGAATCTTGTAGCTGCGCAGCTTGCCGCGCACCACCAAGAACTTGTCCTGCACCTCGCTCACCTTCCCGATCTTCAGTCGCGGCACCAGCCGCTCCAGCACCGCCTTGCGCGTTTTGGCTACTTCCGACAGTTCGCCGAAAGAGTAGGAGTGCCAGTAGTCGCGGTAAGCGGGCAGGCCGCCGTTGTCTTGCCACGCTGGGTCGTTGCCGACGCTGGCCACGCCCACGAACAGGTCCACGTCGCGCATCACTTCGCTGAACACCAGCGGCGGCACCTCGCGCAGGGGCACCGGCTCGAAGCCGGTGCTGCGGGTGAAGCGCACCTGATCGGTGCTCACGTAATGCCAGATGCCGGTGTCGTTCCAGGCGTCGTCGGCATTTACCTCGTTTACCCAAAACTCGGCTTGGTAGCCCAAGCGCGGTAGCTTTAGCTTGGCCGTTTCCGATTCGTAACCCTTGTCGTAGGCGCCGAGCAGGCTGTACTTCCAGCCGCGCAGCTTGGCCAGCGAGTTGAACTGGTGCTGCTTGAGGATGTGCGCGGCCATGCGGTTGGAGTAAGTGCCGGTGCGCTCTTCGGGTGGTGTCAGCAAGTATACTTCGCGGTAGGCCTGCCGGAGCGGCTGCCGCAGTTGGCGCTGCTCCATTAGCTCGCGCCACGCCAGCACAACGTCGGTAGACACAAGCACCGGGTGCCAGAGCTGGACTTGCGTGTCGTCGGTGGGGGCGGGGAGGGGTTGCCCGTGCGCGTCGCGCCAAGCCTCGTCAAGCCAAAGCGCGTCGTGATGGGAGCCGTCGGCGTGGTGGAAGCGCCAGATCAGCGGCTGGGCCAGCTGGCTCATTAGGCCGTGCTCCAGGTAGTACTGCCGAAACCACGCAAACGGCATGCGGCGCTCCTCCACGAAGCTGCGGTCGAGCCGGTCGCGCTGAGCGGTGAAAGTTTGCTGGGCCTGCGTTTGCTGATGCTTGAGCTCTTTTAGCTCAGCCGCGTGGCTTTGCTTGAGCGCGACCGGGGCGGCTTTGAGGTCTTTGCCCGCTTTCTGCCACTGCACTTCGGCCTTGCCGCCGCGTAGCTGCAGCACGGCGCGGTAGTCACCGTACTGGTATTCGGCGCGGCCATTGGTCAGGTCGCCAGCTGGCACGGCCATGTCCTCGATTTCGGCCGGCGTCACGCCCAGCTCCAACGAGGTTTTCTCGATGTAGCGGCCGATAAGTTCTTGGGTGTTGGTCTGGCGCACCTTCAGCCGCAGCCGCGACAGGTGCGCCACGCCTGGCAGGCCGCCCTGCGACAGGGCAAGCAAGCAAGCAAGCGTTGCCGAGGCCGGCGGCGAGTGGGCCTTTGCCCGGGATTTTCTGGTGGCACTTAGCCGTTAAGTCAGCCAAAGACCGCTGCAGGTCGGCATCAGCCAAAGGAGCTATGGTCCAGATCATGCCCTTGGCTAAGTTCGCGTTGGGCTCGTGCAGAAAGTGATATTCGATGTATTCGTAGGTGTGGCCGTTGCCGTAGTCGTAGCTCTGCGGCTTCTCTTCTACCGGCAGCTCCACCAGTAGCTTGATCCATTGCTTGCTTTGCTCCCGGACCCGCTCAGCGCCAATAATAGCGACAGCGGCGGCCGCTTCTTTGCTAGACTTCGCCGAAGGCTGCGCGCCGCTGGCTTTTTGCCAAACCTGCAGCAATTTTAGCCAGGGCAGCGTAGCCGTATCGGCTGGCTGTAGCTTCGTCACAAAGTCGTTGAGCAGGGTTCCAAGCGCATCGCCCTTAGGAAAGCTTATAATAGGCAGGGTATTGTCGTCTTTCTGCCCTAGCAAGTCCAAGATTTTAGCGCGGATTTTAACTATTGTGGTGCCATTGAAGCCCCCTACGTTACCTTCTGTGGCCAACAGCAGCCCGGCCAAGCAATGCGTTAGTTCTGCAGTAAGCCCATGCTTCTTCTGGTGCTTCTCCACTTGACTCAATATCAGCAGTATTGGCGCATTGAAAAACGCGCTACCGACAGTGGCCGCAGTTGCTGGTTCATTTTTGGAAAAACGAATACCATACAACTCGAATAAACGGATTAGAGCAGCCGGGCTTAAGGCAAGGGTGGAGCGCAGCAACTGTTGCAACAGCTGTTCCAGGACGCGGTAGATGTCGTAACTGTATTCCGCTCCCCGGTTGCGCTTTAGCGCTTCAGCCGTAGCCAGCGTTAGCCGACCTTTAGAGGCTGGATCCAGGGTGTTAATGCTTTGATACGTTAGTAGACTGGTGAGTTTCAAGCCGTAATAGCTAAAACCTAGCTCGTCAATTTCGGCGAGGTATTGGTGCAGGGTGGTTTGCATCTCGGCAGCTTTCGGGCTGTCGCTCTGGAGAATAGAATAAACTTTAGGCGTTTGGGCGGTGCTCATGATAGAGTAATGTAAAGGGAGGCACAGGCGTAGCAAGAAGATGTTTGAGGTTAGGCGTTGCTTTGAGATTAGTTAAGGATGAAAGCTCACCCGCCCACCAGCGGCGTGAGCTTCACGAAGCTGGCCGTGGCACCTGCGCCCAGCCAAATCTGCTCGTCGAGGGTTTCCACCTGCCGGTCGTTCACTAGGATAAAATAGCCGTTTTGTTGAAAGGCCTGCAGCGCTTGGTACAGCTGCTTTTCCACGTCGATGGGCTTGCGTTGGCGCTGCCGAAAGCCATTCAGGGTGCGCTCCGAATCGGTGGGCTGTACCAGGCCGCGGAAGAACTCGTCGTTGCGCTGGTTGTGCGCTTCTACTTCCTGCCGCACGCGCTGTTCGATCAGCTCGCGCACCGTGATGGTTTCTTGGGCAAGTTCAAGCGCGAGGCGGTGTAGCACGGCGCCGGTAGCCGTTTCATCTTGAATAATCAGCGTTTGGGTGGCCATAAAGGGTAGTATAATAATTTGAGCAAGCTGCTAAAAATACAGGTTTTCGGCCTAGCGCACGCGGTGCTGATTTGCTTTTTCAGCGCCGCTCAGCGTCGTCTTTGCTGGCTGCTGTCGGGCAGGAGCAGGGTATACCTAAAGCTAAATGCTCAGCTAAATATGAGGTTAGCACCGTGCTCAGAATAAGCCGACACTGACGCGCTTCATTTTCGGTCAATGGCCCTCTCGTTTCCGAACACTCTGTCCAATAATGGACAAATTTTTAATTTCAGTCATTTAGCAATAGGTACTTAAGTTATTGATAATCAATATTATATGAATTTGGCATTGGTCTTGGCTTAGTCTATCCGAATCCGACCCTAATCCGAACGAAAATGGACAGAGCTATATCTTCCGCTACCCAGGCCAAACGTCGACAGCGACGCCTGCTGCTGATCATCGCCGCTGTGCTGGTAGCGGCGGCGGGGCTATGGGCCTTCCGCGGCGTGCTCAAGCCCAGCGTCAAGTACGAAGAAATCCTGACGGCCACGGTGGAAACCGGCGACGTGGAAGCGGCCATCACGGCCACTGGCCTTGTCATTCCGGCCCGCGAGGCGGTGATTACCAGCCCCATCCAGAGCACCATTCGGCGCGTGAACCTCACAGCCGGTGCCAAGGTGCAGCCGGGCCAGACCATCCTAGAGCTCGACAAAGAACTCACCAACAGCGCCCTCGCGAAGCTGCAGGACGAGCAGCTTCAGAATCGCAACAAGAGCACCCTACTCCAACTCTCCCTGGAGCGCAGCCTCAACGACCTCGAAGCCCAGGAAAAGGTGCAGCAGGAAAAGGTACGTAGCCTGCAGTCAGCTTTGCGCGACGAGCAGCACCTGCTCGGCATCGGCTCGGGCACGCAGGAGAGTGTGCGGCAGGCCGAACTGAACCTCAAAATCGCGGAGCTGGAGCTGCAGAAGGTGCGCCGCCAGATTCAGAACCAGCGCCAGTCCAACCAAGCCGATGAGCGTGGTCTGGGCTTCACCATGCAGATTCAGGACCGCAACATCACGGAGCTGGCCCAGAAGCTGCGCCAAGCCAACATCAGCGCCGAACAGGCTGGCGTGGTGACTTGGGTGAGCGAAGACATCGGCTCCACCGTTACGCCCGGCCAGGTGCTGGCCCGCGTGGCCGATCTTTCGTCGTTCCGGGTGCGTGGCTCGGTGGCCGATTCCTACGCCGATTCCATCCACGTGGGCGACCCGGTTATCGTGCGCCTCGGCGGCACCGATTTGCGCGGTACCGTCAGCTCCATCAGCCCGTCGGTCGACAAAGGCGTAGTGAACTTTTATGCCCAGCTCGACCAAAGCAGCCACCCTGCTTTGCGCCCCAACCTGCGCGCCGACGTGTACGTGGTCAGCCGCGCCCACCGCAGCACGCTACGCGTCAAGAATGGGCCCTTCTATAAGGGCAGCCGCGAGCAGCAAGTGTTTGTGCTGCAGGACGGCGGCGAGCAGGCCGTGCGTCGCACCGTGCGCTTCGGTGACGCCAATTTCGACTACGTGCAAGTGGTGAGCGGGCTGCGCCCCGGGGACGAAATCATCGTCAGCGACACGAAGAACTACGAGCAAGTACCGGCGCTGAACATCCAGCGCTAACCCCGACTCTTTCTGCCTTTCTGAGCTATGAACAATCGGTTTACCCTCGCTTTCATCTGGGACGTGCTGCGGCTGTGGCTGCTGATGGTGGCCGCGCTGCTGACCCTGGTGTTCCTCTTCGCGCCCAAGGTCCTGATTGCGCAGTCGATGCCGGTGGCTGCGCGGCTGCAGTCGGCGGTGCGCAACAGCGCGCCGGCGGCCCTGTCGCTGCCGCAGGTGATTAACCTCACGCTGGTGCAATCGGCTGTGGCCAAGCAGGCCGTGACCAACCGCGAAACCAGCCTGTGGCAGTACCGCTCCTTTCGGGCCGACTATCGTCCGCAATTGGCGCTGGAGGGCGTATTGCCCAACTACAGCCGCACCATCACGCCCGTGACGCAGCCCGACGGCACCACCGATTTTCGCTACGTACGCATCAACAATTCCTACGTGGCCACCACCGTCTCGCAGGGCATCGGCCTCACGGGCGGCCGGGTTTCGGTCGGCTCCACGCTGCAGCGTTTCGACAACTTCGAGGGCAATCAGCGCCTCTACAACTCCAATCCAATATCGGTGGGTTTTCAGCAGCCCATCGGCGGCTTCAACGCTCTTAACTGGAACAAACGCATCGAGCCCTTGCGCTATGAGGAGTCGCACCGGCAGTACGTGGAGGAGCGCGAAACCATTGCCCGCCGCGTCACAGAGCTGTATTTCGACGTGCTGATGCAGCAGGTCAACGCCGGCATTGCCCGCCAAAACCTGCACGCCAGCGAGGAGATGCTGCGCCTGGGCCGCGAGCGGCACCGGCTCGGCCGCTTGTCCGAAAATGACCTGCTGCTGCTAGAGCTGAACCTGCTCAATGCCCGCCAGGCCGAAGTGCAGGCCACCATCGATGCGCAGAACGCCGCCGTGCAGCTCAAGGGCTACACCGGCCTCACCGTGGACCCCGCCGCCTCGCTGGAGGTGCCCACCGCCACGCCCAGCACGGAAGTAGCGCCCGAAGCGGCCTTGGCGCAGGCCCGGCAGTACCGCCGCGAAGCGCTGATGTTCCAGCGCCGCTTGCTCGAAGCCGACCGCGACGTGGCCTTGGCCAAAGGCACCACCGGGTTCCAGGCTACGCTTACCGCCGGTTTCGGCTTGACCAGCAGCGCCGACCAGCTCGGCCGTTCCTACGTCAATCCCAACGACCAGCAGCAGGTGCGCCTCGGCTTTGCCATGCCCATCGTGGACTGGGGCAAGACGCGTGCTACCGTCAAGACCGCCGAACTAGCCCGCCAGCAGGCCAAAACCACCGTGGAGCAGGAGCAGCTGACGTTTGAGCAATCGGTATTGAACCAAGCCGCTCAAATCAGCTCCCTGAATCAGCAATTGGCCATGGCCGCCCGCGCCGATTCCCTCTCGCAGCGGCGCTACGACATTGCCCGCGCCACTTATCAAGTGGGCCGCATCTCGCTCACCGATTTGAATATCGCCCAGAGCGAAAAGGACCGCGCCAAGCGCGGCTACATCGCGGCATTGCGCTCCTGCTGGGTGGCGCATTACCAGCTGCGTACGCTCACGCTCTACGACTTCGAACGCCAGCAGCCGCTGCTAGTGGCAGCGCAGGTAGAGTAGGCAAGGAGTTTAACTTCGAAGCGGTGACCGACTTGCGACGTTTGCACCGAGCGCGGTGACAACGTACCGCTATCGGTTGATGTCATTGGGCGCTTCTTGCAAGGGGGGCGCGTTGCAGTTTGGGCTTGCAAATCAACGCACAATTGAGGACCGACATATTTTGGGGCAGTCGCCCCCAGGTGTGGTGCGCAAATGAATTTCGCGCGCCTGCTAAGTGGAATTCGGTGTTTGAAGTAGCGCGGGGTAGGAGGGTTTATTTATCAAAGCGTAATAAAGCCAACCTGCCAGGTCGAGCTTGTTGGGGCACCTCACGTGCTGAAGGCCGCCAGTAGTTGATCAAGAAGCATGGTATTTGGCTAAACCGGCGAGATGTCCCGGCGCTTTGCTGGGGCCAACTTATGTTTGACATAATGGAGGGTATTCAGCTTTAACTACCCAAGTGCTGCGGAACTTCTACGCAGAAAGAATTCCGGATTTTGGCCAAGACAAATGCCGTAGTTATGCTGATGGCGTGCCTGCCCAGGACGCGTTGAATAAGGAGGGAGCTACACCCCCTTTCTTTTCATCTGCATCCCATTCTCATGAATACCTTGATTTCTTCTAACGGCAAGGCAGCCACGTCCGCGGCTGTGGCGCCATCATTTCTTGTGCACCGCACGTGCGCATCGCCTGGGTATTGCCACTTATCATTGGAGGATGAGCAGGGGCTTGTGGCAAATTGGGTTCTGACCCGGGAACTGCGGGCGCACCGTAAAAACGATATGCTGGTGGTATTGCTCCCGGACGATGGATGCCAAGGCCGGCACGAGTGGATAGAGGAAGGCGACGTGCGCGCCATTTCTAGCCATCGACGCAAAGTCCGGGCGCAACTAAACGAGCTGCGCGCCGGTCTGAAGCAGGGGCTACTGCAATTGTATTTCAGCGGCCGTTTTCTAAACGGTTACTACCGTCTGCGGCGCTTGACGGAAGGCGGCGGCCACCTCTGGCAGCTAACAAGCATTGGATAAGCAAAGCCCGCTGTGCTGCGAGCTGGTATAATTTAAAGCCAAAAACGCCCCCGCCTCTAGACCAGAGACGGGGGCGTTTTTGCGTGGCCTGATGACCAGCCGTAGTTAGCATTGCAGCGTGCGGGTCATTTGCTGATTGCCCTGCCGTACGCGCAGCTTGTACAAGCGTACCAGCAGCGCCTGCACGTGCAGCTGGTAGCGGCTCGGTCGCTTGGACGCGGTATGGTAGAATCACTGTGATGGAAAGCCGGCGCACGCGGCAAAGGACCTGGCCGCGAAGAGCTTTCATTTTCGAACACTGTGTCCAAGAATGGACGCTATTTTTCATGCTGTATTATCTTTGCTATAGTATAAAAAACTGATATGCAATGGGTTAATTAAATGGCACGGAGCTTGGCTAATCATCATGACAGTTGCTCTTTCCGTGCCCGAAAGCGGACAAACACGCAACTGCCATCTCAACGGCCAACCCCGAAAACAAACCCTCACCGCTCATGGAACCTATCCTGACTCACAGCGCCGCCCTCACCGATGCCCGCGGCAAGACTTCGCTGAAGAATACGCCCATGATCAAGCTCTCCGACATCGAGAAGGTGTACCAGACCGATACCATTGAGACGGTGGCGCTAAACCGCGTGAACCTGACCATCAACAAGGGGGAGTTCGTGTCGGTTATGGGGCCTTCGGGGTGTGGCAAATCCACGCTGCTGAGCCTAATGGGCTTGCTGGACGAGCCTACCAGCGGCACCATTGAAATCGACGGGCGCGCCGTCACCAGCTATTCCGACAAGGAGCTGGCCCGCCTGCGCAACCACAAAATCGGCTTCATCTTCCAGAGCTTCCACCTCATCAACGACCTCTCGGTGCTCGATAACGTGGAGGTGCCCTTGCTGTACCGCGCGGGCATTAATGGCAAGGAGCGGCGGCAGCGCGCCCTGGCGGCGCTGGAGAAAGTAGGCCTCAGCGCCCGCACCCGGCACTTTCCGTCGCAGCTCTCGGGTGGGCAGCGCCAGCGCGTGGCCATTGCCCGCGCCCTGGCCGGCGCCCCCGAAATCATCCTGGCCGACGAACCCACCGGCAACCTCGACTCGGTGATGGGTGAGGAAATCATGGACCTGCTGCTGAGCCTCAACCGGGAGGGAAGCACCACCATCGTGATGGTAACCCACGACGAGACCATGGCTCAGAAAACGGAGCGCATCATCCGCTTCTTCGACGGCAGCCAGGTAGTCTGACGATGATATGTAAAGGGCGAAGTGGCGGGTTGCGGAGCGTGGGAAGTGGGCTTTGGTGAGACAACGCTTTGCATCGACATAAGCCCCGCAACTGCGCTACTTCTCCTTTCACAACTTCACTACCTGCGCCATGAAACGCGTGTTGCAAGCCACTGCTCTGTTGCTCTCGGCCGTGCTGTGCCTACTGGCCGGCGCCGCGCTCTACGACCTCACGGCCCCAGCGCGCCCGCAGCCATCGGGCCACCCGGCCTTGCTGCCCACGCTTCAGGTTTCTCCCCAACCCTCTGCTCCCCAGATTTATGCTGCTTAGCTACCTTAAAATCGCCTGGAAGGTGCTCTTGCGCCGCAAGTTTTTCACCTTCATCAGCCTATTCGGCATCAGCTTCACCCTCATGGTGCTGCTGGTGCTGGTGGCTGCTGTCGACCACTTCAACGGCTCACACAAGCCCGAGAAGCACATGGACCGCATGTTGTTCGTGAACATGCTCAGCCAGCGCTTCAAGGACGGTGGCTCCAACAACTCACCTGTCAGCGCGCACTTCATCGATACCTACGTGCGGAAAATGAAGACGCCCGAGTTGGTGGGCTTTACCTCCATCGGCAACAGCGCCACTTCCTTTGCCGGCAACCAAACCCTCACGCTGGATGTGCGCTACACCGACTACAATTTCTGGCGCGTGATGGACTTTGATTTCCTCGATGGCCGGCATTACTCCGCCGCCGAAATTGACCAGAAGGCCCGCGTATGCGTCATCAGCCGGCGTACGGCCCGTGCATTCTTCGGCACGGAGAAAGGCGCGGCCGGTCGTATGCTCGACATAGGACCGCACCGCTACCGCGTCACGGGGGTGGTGCCCGATGTACCGGCCATTCGGCTGTACTCCAGCGCTGATGTATGGGCGCCTTACACACTCAATCCGCAAACCATTGAAGACGAGCGCCCCGGGGGCGTATACTTGGCCATTCTGCTGGCGCCTTCGACGGAGGCCGTACCGGCGGTGCGCGCAGAGTTTGAGCAGGTGATGCGCCGTGTACCGCTGCCCGATCCGGCCCGTCTCAGCAAACTGACCGCCCACGCTGATCCGGCCCTGGCCGGTGTAGTGCGGGAACTCACCCGCAGCCAGGAAACCGATAACGACGGCATGGGACTTTTCCTGACGGTGTGCGGTGTGTTGGCCCTGCTGTTTATGCTGCTGCCGGCCCTGAACCTGGTGAACCTGAACGTGACGCGCATCATGGAGCGGGCCGGCGAAATCGGCGTCCGCAAAGCTTTTGGGGCCTCTCGGTCCGTGCTGGTAGGACAGTTCCTGACCGAAAATCTGGTGCTCACGGCGCTGGGCGGGCTGCTCGGCCTGGGCTTGGCCGCTGTGGTGCTGTACCTGCTCAATGAGTCGCAGTTTATCGCCCACTCGCACTTCGGGCTGAGTTGGCGGGCCTTCGGGGTCGGCCTTGGCCTCACGGTAGTGTTTGGGCTGATGAGCGGCGTGTACCCGGCCTGGAAAATGTCGCGCCTGAACCCGGTAGACGCCCTGCGCGGCGGCGGCGGTGGCCCCAAGTAGTCCTATTCTCCTCTTGACTCTCCCATTGCCATGTTTCGTCATCTGCTTCGCCTGATCTGGAACCGCAAGCGCACCAACGTGCTGCTGCTCAGTGAAATTCTGCTCTCCTTTATTGTGCTCTTTGCTGTGGGAGTGGTGCTGGTCACCGTCGGGCACAACTACCTGCTGCCTCAGGGCTTCCGCCACGAGCAGGTGTGGCGCCTCAACATAGCGGCAGGGCAGGGCGAGAAGATGCCCCGCCCCGTGCTCGACGACGTGCTGCGCCAGGTGCGCGCCCTGCCCGGCGTGCAGGAGCTGACCCTTACCAGCGCCAACACGCCTTTCCGTTTCATCACGATGAACACTGACTTCGTCGCCGCCAATAAAAACAAAGTGGAGAACGTGGACCGCTACGACGCCGACGATCAGTACGCAGCTACCATGGGCCTGCAGCTGTTGGAAGGCCGTTGGTTTCGCAATACCGACGACGCAGCTACTTATCGTCCGGTCGTAATTACGCGCAACATGCGCGAGAAGCTGTTTGGCACGCAGGCTGCTTTGGGCCAGTTGGTGAGCCCGGATGTGCGCTTCGGCGAGGACCCCAAAGACCGATACCAAGTGGTGGGAGTGGTAGAGGACGTGCGCGTGCACAGCGAGTTCAGCGAACAGTCCCCCAGCATATGGATGCGCCTCTTGCCCCACGATACTACCCAATGGGAAGGAGCTGCGGTACTGGTGCGCGTAGCACCCGGCCAAGGTGCCGAGCTGCAGCAAAAAATCGTGAAAACGGTGGCCGGCGTGACGCGCCAGTGGAGCACCGAGGTATACACCCTTGAGGCCGACCGAGTCGACAAGCTCAAAGTGACGCTGGCCCCGATTGCCGCCTTGTCGGTAGTGGGTTTGTTCCTAATCATCAACGTAGCCCTGGGCTTGTTCGGCGTGCTGTGGTACAACATCAGCCAGCGCCGCGCCGAGGTAGGCCTGCGTCGGGCCCTGGGTGCCTCTGGCACGGCCATCAGCTCGCAGTTCCTGGCCGAAATGCTGGTATTGACTTCCTTAGGAGTATTGATGGGCCTGGTGCTGGCCGCACAATTCCCGCTGCTCGGCGCCTTCGATGTGCCTGCCCGGGTATACTTGCTGGCCATGCTGCTGGCCACCGGCATCATCTTCCTGCTCACGGCCGTGTGCGCCTGGCAGCCCAGTCGTCTCGCGGCCGGTATTCAGCCCGCCGTGGCGCTGCGCGAAGAGTAACGAATATAGGTGCGCGAAGCGGCCCAGACGCGGCGCGTACCAATGCGGAAGCGCGCCGCCCTTCAACAGCGCCCATCGGTGCACTCCACAGGGCGCCATAACCTTGTCAGCGAAAGCGGCGCCGCGTGCTTCCGCACGGCGGCCACGGACCGCCGCCCCACGCTTCGCTTTCCGCCGCGAAATTCCGTCCTTCGCTACTCTCTTCTCAGCCCTTCCCATGATACTTATTGTCGACGATGATATAGCGGTGCGTACCTCGCTCGGGCTGCTGCTCAAGCAGGCCGGCTACGCCACCAAGGCCGTAGGCACGCCCGAAGATGCCCTGCGGGTGGTGCGCGAAACCCTGCCCGAACTAGTGCTCATGGATATGAACTATTCGCTGGCCACCACCGGCGAAGATGGGCTGCGTTTGCTGGGCCAGGTAAAGGAAGTAGCGCCACAGGTGCCCGTGATTCTTATCACCGGCTGGGGCTCCATCACGCTGGCCGTGGAAGGCATGAAGGCCGGCGCCGCCGAGTTCGTGACCAAGCCCTGGAACAACGACTCGTTGCTGCAGACTATCCGTACCGTTATCAGCCTAGCTCAGGCCCACGCCGCGCACGCCGATGACGAAATCAGTCCCACCCGCCGGCAGCTCGACAAACAATACAACTTCAAGAACATAGTGGGGCAAGACGCGCAGCTTATGCACGTGCTGCGCAGCGTGGGTCAGGTGTCCGCCACCGATGCCTCGGTGCTGATTGAGGGCGAGTCGGGTACGGGCAAGGAACTCATCGCCGAGGCCATTCACTTGAACTCGCACCGGCGCAACAAGCCCTTCGTGAAAGTGAATTTGGGGGGCATCTCGGCGTCGTTGTTTGAAAGCGAAATGTTCGGCCACCGACGCGGCGCTTTTACTGATGCCAAAGCCGACCGGCAGGGACGCTTCGAAATGGCCAACGGCGGCACCATTTTCCTCGACGAAATCGGGGAACTGGATATGGGCTCCCAGGTAAAACTGCTGCGAGTGCTGCAAGACCGCACCTACGAGGTGCTGGGCGACTCGCGCAGCCGCTCCCTGGATATCCGCGTGATCTGCGCCACCAACCGCGACCTGGCCCACGAGGTACGTGAAGGCCGTTTTCGCGAAGACCTGTTTTACCGCATCAACCTTATCACCGTGCGCCTGCCCGCCCTGCGCGAGCGGCCCGACGACATTCCGCTCCTGGCCCAGCACTTCATCGGCAATTTGCGCACAGCCTACAACCGGCCTGCGCTGAAGGTAAACACCCGCGCCCTGCACTGGCTGCGCGAGCAACTGCTGCCCGGCAACATTCGCGAGCTGAAAAACCTGGTGGAGCGCGCCGTGCTCGTGAGCGGCAAAGACGAACTCGGCCCCGAGGAATTCCAGGCCCAAGCGCAGCGCATCAGCACGAAGGCTCCCGAGCCCGGTGCCCTGCCCGAAGTGGGTACCATGACCCTCGATGAGCTGGAGGCTCAGATGATCCGCAAAACCGTGGACTTCTACGCCGGCAACCTCTCGCGCGTGGCCAAGGCCCTGGGGCTGAGCCGCGGGGCCCTGTACCGCCGCTTGGAGAAGTTCAATATTCCCTACGACGCCGCCCAGTAGCCGGGTGTAGCGCGGGCTTTAGCCCGCGTTTGTCAAGACGGAACCGTTGATGCGGCAGTGGCACACAACAGCGGTTCGGGCAAACGCGGCTTGACGCCTGCGCTACGGCGCGCTTCACCACCGCTCATGACCCTTCGTACCAAGTTCATCCTCTTTGTGGTCCTGGTCCACGCGGCCATTGCCGGGCTGGCGTTTCAGTTTCGCCCTGCCAACCCGCCGCTGTTCATCGCCACGGAAGTGCTGCTGCTCGTTACAGCTGTGCTCAGCATTCAGCTGTACCGCGGCTTTGTACGGCCGCTCAACCTGATTGCGGCCGGCACCGAGGCCATTCGCGACCGGGACTTCACCATGAAGTTCCTGCCGGTGGGCCAAACCGAAATGGACCAACTAATCGAGACTTACAACACCATGATTGACGAGCTACGGCAGGAGCGGGTAACGCAACAGGAAAAAAGCTTTCTGCTGGAGCGCCTCATTGCGGCGTCGCCCGCGGGTATTCTGCTGCTCGATTTCGAAGGCCGAATCCAGGATGCCAACCCCGCGGCCCAACGCCTTATGCAGCTTGGTCCGGGTGAGCTGCAAGGCAAAGTGCCGGCCGTGTTGCCCGGCGAATGGGGGCGGGTGCTAGGACAACTGCAGGCCGGCGAACCACAGGTAGTGCAGCTTTCGGGCGTACAAACCTACCGCGCCAGCACCTCGCACTTTCTGGACCGTGGCTTCACGCGCCACTTCATTCTGGTGGAAGAGCTAACGCAGGACGTTATCCGAAAGGAAAAGCAGGCGTATGAAAAGCTGATCCGGATGATGTCGCACGAGATAAATAATTCCATCGGCGCCGTCAACTCCATCCTGCAGTCGTTCCGCTTCTACGCCGCTCAGCTAGCCGACGACGACCGCCCCGACTTCACCGAGGCGCTGGACGTGTCCATCAACCGCAATACCCACCTTGCCAACTTCATTGCCGGCTTTGCCAACCTCGTGCGCCTGCCCGCCCCCACGCGCCGTCCCGTGGATGTACACGAGCTGCTAAAAGCCACCTGCCGCCTTTTGCAGGTGCAAAGTGAGAAGCGTAACATCCGGTGGCACTGGCAACTGGCACCTGGGCCACTGATGGTGGAACTCGATGCCCAGCAAATAGAGCAGGTGCTGCTGAACATCTGCAAAAACGCCCTCGAGGCCATCGGTGAGAACGGCAACATCTGGGTGCGCTCAGCTACCCAGCCCGCGCTGATTCTTATTGAAAACGACGGCCCCGGCATTCCGCCCGAAGTGCAGCCCAATCTGTTCACGCCCTTCTTCAGCACCAAGCGCGACGGTCAAGGCATCGGGCTGACCATGATTCGCGACATCTTGCTGCAGCACGGCTTCCTGTTTCGCCTCGCCACCGACGAGAACAGCGGCCATACGGGTTTTACCATTGGGTTCAGCAGTGCCGTGCCCGCGCCTGTCGCCGGACCACCGACCACCGCTACGGCTGCCAGATAGTTAAGTATTCCTTTGCACCAACGCCAAGTGCCGCCGGCATTCCAGTTGCCGGCGGCGCTTGGCGTTGGTGCTAGAAGCGGCTGCTTTTTTCGGCGTTGATCAAAACTGAACGGACTAGCTGTATCAATAGCGAACAGCGTGTCCGGATGCGAACAATAATGATTAGGCGTAAAAACATGGTATTCTACATAATTAATTGATAAACAAATATTTGTGTGCTTGGCATGGCGTTTGGCAATACCCTAATAACCAAGCACCTAACCGCTACGAAAATGGACATGCACACTTCTTTTCCCATGGCAGCTAAAGCAACCAAAAGAGCCGCTTTCGCGCTGCGAGCCATGGGCAGTGCTCCGGCTCGGGTAACTCAGATGCCTACGCGCCGCTGTCCCTGGGCCTGCCGTTAAGGTCGCTTTCCTCTCGTCATTTATCCACAACCTCTTTCTCTCAGAAGCCATGAAAACGATCAACACTCCATCCCTGATTGCCCGTCCTTGGCGCCGTGCCAACCGCCGCTGGCTGCGCGCTGCGCTTTAAGCTGCCCGACGCGTCGGGGCAAAAAATAAGGCCGCTGCCTAATGGCAGCGGCCTTTGCCGTTCGGAAAGTCTAATCCATTCCCCCCTTATTCTTTGCGAAGCGGCCAGTCGGTAAGTCGTATTGGTCAGCAGACGGTGGCAAGCGTTTGCCTGTCTGATGATGTAAAACTACCGGCTGACGCTCCCCGTCGCGGGGCATTTTATCTGAACCGACCCATTTGTTGGCTCAATAGCGTCCACCGCTATGTAAAGGAAAAAAGCTGGCCCTGCCGCATCCAATCGGGCTGCAGCAGGGCCAGCGGATTATTGGTGCCCAAGCACGAAATCGACTGCGTGGGCCGTGCCGTTGCTTGATGCAATGTCGGTAGCGGCTAAGGTAGCCCGGCGGCCGTGGTGGTCTTCCAGCAGCAAGTGGCTGCCTTGGCGGTGCACCGTCAGGCGGGTACCTGCCAAGGTAGTTAGCTGCTGACCATCGGTGAGGTCACGGGTGCGCAAGTCGCCCGCTACGATATGGCCGGCGAGCAGTTCTTGCAGCTTTTGGCGGTTTTCGGGCAGCCAAAGCTCAGCCATGGTTCCGGCGCTGAGGTGTTCGAAACCCTTGTTGACGGGCACAAACACCGTATAAGGGCCGGCACTTTGCAGCAGCGGTACCATGGCCGCCCGTTCCACCGATTGGATGAAGGAAGTGTAGTCGGCTTGGCGGTCGATGTTTTCCAGCAGGGTCTGGCTGGCCGACTGATTGCCGTTGAGCGCAATGTGCGCCGGGACCCGAACGCCGCCCCCAGTACGAAGGGCAAGGGACGAAGAGCCAAATTTGCCAAAAGGTACGGCTGGGGCTTGTTGGGCCAGGGCCGAGCAGGCTGCGACAGCGCAGCAGGCAAACGTCAGGAGAGCATGCTTGAGCATGATGATCAGGGGTTGGAGCAGGAATGAAACAAAAGCAGAAGTGCCCGCCGGCAATCAAACCGAGTGGGGCAAGCTGAAAGGCCAACCCAGCGCCCAAATTGTGGGCCGCCAGCGGCAGTCAGTTGATGCGTTGTAGCTACCTGACAAAGGTATAATGGGACTATTCGTCTTTGTGTTTGATTTTATCGCATAATGATGTGCTTGCTCACTCACATAAGCATGTGGCCTTCAGCGTGCAACCGCGCTAGCATAGAGTTGCTCTGGAAGCACGGTATAATGAGGTTTGATTAGCAAACTGGTAGTTGCGCTGCCATTGCTAAGGCGAAAGGCAGGCTGCCGGGGAGGAAGGGGAGTAACTATTTGCGCTTCAGCTTCGTGTACAATAGCACCCACCCACCGGAGCTCCGTTGTTGCCTATGGACTTTTCTATCGCCTGGCAGAAGCTGAATCAGATTGGCCGCGACCTAATTGCGGTGTTGCCCAACCTAGCCATTGGGGTGGTGGTATTCGTGATATTTGTGTTGGTGGCTCGCGGCGTGCGCGCTCTGGTGGCCCGCGTCACGCACTCGAAGCGCCGCAACCACAGCCTTGCCTTGCTGATGAGTCGCCTGTCCTACGTGGCCGTGCTCATCCTGGGTGTGCTGGTGGCCGTAACTATCATCCTGCCGGGTTTCACACCAGCCAGCCTGATTAGTGCGCTGGGAGTGGGCGGCATTGCCATTGGCTTTGCTTTCAAGGACATCTTTCAAAACTTCCTGGCCGGTGTGCTGCTCCTGCTGACCGAGCCCTTCAAGATCGACGACCAAATCAAGTACAAGGATTTTGAGGGAACCGTCGAGTCCATTCAGACCCGGGCCACCACCATCAAAACCTACGACGGGCGCCGCGTGGTCATTCCCAATGCAGAATTGTTTACTAATGCAGTGACGGTGAACACCGCCTACGAGCAGCGCCGCTTGCAGTACGACGTGGGCATCGGCTACGGCGACGACATTGCCCGGGCCCGGACCCTGATCATGGAAGCCATGCTCGGCACGGAAGGCGTATTACAGGAGCCTGCTCCTGATGTGTTGGTCACGGAGTTGGCCGAAAGCACCGTTAACCTGCGGGCCCGTTGGTGGGTAAACCCGCCCCGCCGCGCCGATATAATGGATGCGCAGGATCGGGTGCTAGAAGCCATCAAAAACAAGCTAACGCAGAACGGCATCGACTTGCCTTTTCCCACTCAGCAGATCCTGTTTCATGACCAGACCGAAGAAACCGACGGCAACCGTCGGCGCCAGCGCGAAGGCTGGCCCGCTGGGCAAAAGGATGGGCCCCGTTCACGCGCCGAAGTGCAAGCTGCACAGCAGGATCAAGACCAGGATCAGCACTGAGCGACGATGGTAGGTTTTTGTAAGTAAAATGCAAAAAAACTTTATTGTCATATGCAATGCGAAACAGTAGTAAGATTTTTGGCTTTCAAGGTTGTTAAGTGGCCTAATGAAGCTTTAGCAGTTGTGTTTTTATAATTAATACCAGTTAGCTCATCACCGGTAAAAGAATTTTTGCTGATTCGGGAACTATCGGAATTATTATCAAAAGAAGGAGGTTGCCGGGCTGTTTTGATGCCTTAACCTTTCGGCTACTCTACCTCTTTCTATGACGCTTCTTTACATTAGGGAAAGGCTCCGGCCGCTGATTACAGGTTTGGTACTGATGGGCGGAGCCTTGCTTTCGGCGGAAGCCAAGGCGCAGCGCATCTGCGGAACGCCTTCTCCTGAGCAGTGGGAAGCGCAGCTGACACCGGCCCAGCGCCAAGCCTACCAGCAAGCGGAAATCCGCTCAGCCGAGCGGCAGCAAGAACTGGCCGCTGGCGGTAGCGCGCAGCGCACCACGGCCACCGTTACCATTCCAGTGGTGGTGCACGTGGTGTATAACACGCCCGGCCAGAACGTAACGGATGAGCAGATTCAGGCCCAGATCGACGTGCTGAATGAGGACTTTTCGCGTACCAACGCCGACGCGGGCAACACCCCAACCCGCTTTCAGGCTAGGGCCGCCAGCCTCGATGTCGAGTTCAAGCTGGCCCTGCGCGACCCGCAAGGCCAGGCCACCAAAGGCATTGAGCGGCGGCAGACCTCAGTTGTTTCCTGGCTCGGCGACAACGTAAAGCGCTTCAGCGCCGGCGGCCTCGACCCGTGGCCCGCCTCGCAATACTTGAATATTTGGCTGTGTAATCTTGATCAAGGCCTGCTTGGCTTCGCGCAGTTTCCTGGCGGCACCGAGGCCTACGACGGCGTGGTGCTGCTGTACTCGACCGTGCCCGGCGGCACTGCCGCGCCTTACAACCTGGGCCGAACGGGCACGCACGAAGTGGGCCACTGGCTGAACCTGTACCACACCTTCCAGGGCGGCTGCCGCGATACCGACCAGGTAAACGACACCCCAGTGCAAAGCACCGGCAACTATGGCTGCCCCAGCGGCCCACGCCTCTCGTGCCGCAATAGCCCGGCCGAGGGCGACATGTACATGAACTTCATGGACTACACCGACGACGCCTGCATGAATGCCTTCACGGCGGGGCAACGGGCGCGCGTTCGGTCGTTGTTTGAGGCCGGTGGCCTGCGCGCCAGTCTGCTGGCGTCAACCGCGCTGGAGCCCGTGGTTCGGCCGCTGCCTGTGCAGTTGGTAAGCTTCGGGGCTACTTCTCGCGCCACCACGGTGCAACTGCGCTGGACCACGGCCCAGGAAAGGAACAATGCCTTCTTTGCCATTGAGCGCGCTTCCGATGGCCGCACCTTCACCCAACTCGGGCAGGTAACCGGCGCCGGCAACAGCGCCCAGGTCCGCACCTACACGTACACCGATGCCGCTTTGCCATCGGCCAGTACGCTCTATTACCGCCTGCGTCAGGTAGACCGGGACGGTACCACTACGTATTCTGAGGTCCGCCCTGTCACGCCTGCTGTTGGGCAGGAACGCTTTCAGGTAGTGCCCACCATCGTGGCCGATGGGCAGCTGCGCTACACGGTGGCCGCGGCGGGGCAGCTGGAGTGCTGCACCTTGGCTGGGCAGCGCGTGGTGCCCGCCGTGCAGCTAGCCGCCGGCACGGGTCAGCTCGATGTAAGCCACCTGCAGCCGGGAACGTACATCGCCCGCCTCACTTCGGGCGAGGGTGTACAGATGATGCGCTTCGTAGTGCCGTAGCGCAGCGCTGCTGTGGGTCATAAGCCAGCCAAAGCCTTTCACTTCTCAGTGGAAGGCTTTGTTGTTGATGAGTCCGTTATGATGATTCGTGGGGTACTATTTAGCCGTTTGGTTTCTGTGTGCCGTTACTGATGAAGTCATAGTTTGCCTCGGAGTATCTATGAATATATTTTAAACTTAATGTACTTTCGTGGCCTAAGCTGCTTTCTATGAAACACTCTTACTCGTTGGCCTTGCTGGGATTGGTATTGCTCGGGGCAAACTCCCTGGCCGCCCAGGACCTGACCAACAACGGTGCTGTCATTTCCGTCGGGAGTGGTGCTACTTTGTTTGTTTCTGGCGGACTCACCAATAGCAGCGGTACTCTCACCAACGCTGGCACTGTGCAAGTTGACGGCGCACTTTCCAACGCCGGTACTCTTGATTTGAGCAACGGCGCCTTGGTACTGAAAGGCAACCTAACCAATACCGGTACCATCACACCGGGCACCGGCACGGTGACGTTGGATGGCACTACCAATCAGACTGTGGCTCCGGGGGGCGCTACGCTGGCCACGGTGGTCGTAAACAAAACCACCGCCAACAACAACCGGGTTGACGTCAACGCTGATCTGACAATTACCAATCAACTCACGCTGACCAGCGGCATGGTGCGTACCACGTCCACGGCCGTAATTGTGCTACCACAAGGGGCCAGCATGAGCACTGAAGGCGAGGACCGTTATGTGCAAGGCAACCTGCGGGCCGTGCGAACTGGCGTCAGTGGCAATACCGGGGTGGTTTTCCCCAACGGAATGACCATCAACCCTGGCGGCAATGCCATGGGTACCGTAACGGTGACGCGCACAGCCGGCCTGCAAACGGCCAACGTGAGCTACGCCACCAATCCCAACAACTCCGCCAGTCAGGGTATCGACCGGATCTGGAATATCGAAGCGACGGGCACCGCTCCTTCCGCGGCTACGCCTGCCACCGTTACGCTCAACTGGGTTTCTAACGACGACAACGGAGCCAACAACTTCTCGCAGACGCAAATGTGGCGCCGGCCCGATATGCCTACCGGCTGGCTGCCCGTGGGAGCTGTGCAAAACGCTAACTCCCGCACCATTTCCGCCGCCGCAGAAGGACTGGGGCAATTCACGGTGTCGTTGCGCAGCAACCCGCTGCCCGTGGAACTGGTCCGCTTCACGGCCGAGCGCCGCGCCGCCGATGCCTGGCTGCGCTGGACAACGGCGCAGGAGCTGAATAACGACCGGTTTGAAGTGGAAATCAGCCTCGACGGTCGTGAATTCCGTCAGATAGGTACGGTAGCGGGCCGGGGCACCACCACCCAGCGCCAGGAATATGAGTACACCGATGCGCGGATAGCACGCTATGCCGTGGGGACGCTCTACTACCGCCTGCGGCAGGTAGACCGCAACGGCGAGGCCCACCTCACCGATGTGCGCACTGTGCGGGTGGAACAGGTCACTGGCTTTGCGGCGGCGGCCCTGCCCAATCCTTTCGGCCAAGATGGTATTAGCCTGCAGGTGCGGACCGAGCAAGCTGGGCCGCTTAGCCTGTCGTTGCACGATGCGGTGGGCCGGGTGCTGCTGAAGACCCAAGCCGAAGCCGCGGCCGGTGCAACCATGGTGCGCCTGCCTGAAGCTGGTAAGCTGCCTATCGGGGTGTATTTTGTCACCGTGCGCCAAGGCGCTCAGCATGCCACCATCAAAGTGGTGCGCGAGTAACGAGCAAAACCCCATCGATACCAAAAGCCGCCCGATTTATCATCGGGCGGTTTTTTTATGTGCGTTGGTGGTAAACATAGGGGTCGATAACTGCACGGCAGTCAGACTTAATCGTAGCATTGCACTGGAGAGTATGTGGGTAGTCGTTCACCCGCTATAACTTAGATTGTTGGTCCACCTTCCCATTCGTGCCATATGCCTGCTTTGAGTTCAACCGACGCTGCGCCGCAGTCTCCATCAGCTACGGCCACAGGGTCCGAACTGGTTCCTGGCTCCCGCAAACCTCGCAAGCGTGACCGGCTGAAAGAGGCCTTGTTCATGACCCAGAACGTGGTGCGCGGCAACCTGATTCACAACACCGGCGGGGCTTTCCATGTAATGCGCCTGCTTTCCATCCACAAGATGCCAGCAGGGCTGGTAGCAGCGGAGCACCCATGGGTGACGGGGCTGATGCCCGGTACAACCGAGCCCGTGTGGCTGCACAACGTGGCATTCTGCACGCCGGTGGGCACGCAGTGGGCCAAACCGGATTACATGCCCGAGTCCGACGATGCCATTGTGGGCAAAGTAGGCCGCTTCCTGGCCGCCATGGTGCGCAAATCCGTCTCGACGCCCGAAATACCGCACGGCCCGCAGCGCCGCATGCCGCACGCCATCAACTACCTGCACGGCGCCGTGCATTACAACGGTCTGACGCTGCTCTTCAACACTTTCGCTGAGGCCATGCAGTACCTGGCCGATACGCGCTTCCGCAAGGAGCTGCGCCGGCTGATTCGGGCCGAACGCCGCGAAGTGACCTTGGTATTTCGGGAGCGTAACTACGACCCCCAGGAGTTTGCTTACTTCTCGGCCTTCGTGATGTCGCACCTGCCGTGGTTTGCCAACGTCAATGGCTCGGGGCGCAAAGTCATGTGGGGCAACCCGTCGCCGTACCCGGCCGTGAACATCATCAACGGCGCCTGGGTGGCCGACATTAGTCGCCTGCGCCACGGCGACGCTGTGGGCATTGTGCGTCCGCCGCTGCAGCCGGACCTATACTTCCAGGGCGACTACGGCGTGCCCACCCGCGACTTCCATTCCCTGGAACGCCTGCACGCCTACCTTATTAACAGCTGGGTGCGCCGCCGGGGCTTCCGCGGCGGCTTGTACTTCGTGGACCGTCGCCGCATCGAGCCGGAGCGTTACCAGCAGTACCGCGCTACCGACGGGCAGGAATGGGTCGGGAATCAGCCGCTGCCCAATCCGCTGCGCCAGCGCTGGACACGGCGCCGCAAGCGGGACGTGGCGTAGCAACACAAGAAGGTCAGCGTTGCTAACACTTTCTGCCTTAGTGCTTCTGATGTCGCTTGTTGGGAATCGGAAAGCCAATTGAAATCAGACTAACATAAGTCTTCTGTCATCCTGAGCAACGCAAAGGACCTTACCACGCTGAAACAGCAGCCGTAACAACGACTCGTTCTGCGGTGGTAAGGTCCTTTCTGCGTCAGGATGACAATTCCTGAAGAGCTTCAGTGTTTGTTTTATGGGGGTTAATGATTGACGCACAATGTATTAATTGTGTTGAAATTTGGCTGCGCCGTTACGCTGATCAGAAGCTTTACACCTTATCCTGCCGAATAAGCGCGCAGTACACCCGCTTTAGGTTCGTTTGCGAAACGCCCAGGCGGTAAAGCACGCAGATCAACAGAAATACGCCCTGCAGGCGGTAAACTCCATTTTCAAGGTACTTGCGGGCCGAGGTGGTTACACGCCCTGGCAGTACCTGAAAGCGGCTGTGCTGCCGCAGCCGCCGCGTAATTTCTTGGTCTTCGAGCACAATCATTTCCTCCCGAAAGCCACCTGCACGCTCAAACACGTCACGGCGCACAAAAAGGCTTTGGTCACCGAAGCGCACGACCTCAGCTCGGAAGCGCGTAAACCAGGCGCTGGCCCGCAAAAACCAGTGCCGGTAATCGAAGGCCAGCCGGTAGCAGCCGCAGCCGTAGCCCTGCATTACGGCTTGGCGGATGTCGTGCAAAAAGCCAGCTGGTGGATAGCTGTCGGCGTGCAGAAAATACAATATCTCTCCCTGGGCGGTCTGGGCGCCGAAGTTCATCTGGGCCGCGCGGCCCTTGCGCGGGCAGCGTAGTACACGGGCGCCGGCCGCCGTGGCCTCGGCAATGGTGGCGTCGGTGCTTTGCCCATCGGCCACGATAATTTCCACGGCAGCATCCGCGCCGCTGGCTTGGCGCAGGTACCGTACCAGCGCGCCAATGTTGGGCGCTTCGTTGTAGGTGGGAATGATAACGCTGACGGGCAGTGGCTCGGATAAGGTAGAAACGCGGGACACGGCAGCTAATTACGAAATCAACCTGGTTAGCTACGTTGCTACGAGCGGTCTGTTGCTGATTCCTGCAGCAGCTGGTTCTTGGTCGAATCAAAGACTGAGCAAGGCATAGGGGCTGGAGGTTGTTCAGCAGTTGTCATCCTGACGAAGGAAGGACCTTACCACCGCAGAACGAGTCGTTGTTACGGCTGCTGTTCCAGCGTGGTAAGGTCCTTCGCGTTGCTCAGGATGACAGACGGAGGGGCCAAAGGCAGAAAAACATTTACTGTAACAACAACCTAAGCAACAAAAAGCCCACCGACGGCGGTCGGTGGGCTTTAGGAATCAAGTGATAAGCAGCGCTACCAGATTTTCACCCGGGTGCTGTCGGGGCGCCAGAGCTTCTGTCCTGGTTTCACCTTAAAGGCTTCGTAGAAGGCGGGCACGTCGGCCATGGGGCCATTTACACGGTACTGGGCGGGGGAGTGCACATCAGTCATGATGCGCTGGGCCAGCTGCTCGTCGCGCTGGTGGCTTTGCCAGCCCAGGGCGTAGCCGAGGAAGTAGCGCTGATCAGGCGTGAGGCCGCCGATTTTTTCGCCCTTCTTGTACTGCTCGGTTTTCTTGAACGCGTCGTGGGCAATGACGATGCCGCCCAGATCGGCGATGTTCTCGCCGGCAGTGGCTTTGCCGTTGATGCGCAGCGAGTCGAGCACGGTGTAGCCGTTGAACTGCCGCACAATCTGGTTGACGCGCTTCTGAAACTCGGCCCGGTCCTGCTTGGTCCACCAGTTGCGCAGGTTGCCCTTCTCGTCGAACTGGCTGCCCTCGTCGTCGAAACCGTGGGTGAGTTCGTGGCCGATGGTGCTGGCGCCAGCGTAGCCGTACACGATGGCATCGTCGGCGTCTTCGTCCTTTAGCCCGGGAATGGCGAAGATGGCGGCCGGCAGCACAATCTCGTTGTTGGAGGGGTTGTAATACGCGTTGTAGGTCTGCGGCGTCATGTCCCACTCAGTGCGGTCCACGGGCTTGCCCAGCTTGTTGATGGCGTAGCGGTACTGCCATTGGTTGGCGCGCATCACGTTTTGGGCGTAGGAGCTGCGGTCGATCTGCAGGGAAGAGTAGTCCTTCCACTTAGCGGGGTAGCCCACCTTCTTGTTGATCTTGCTGAGCTTCACCAAAGCCTTCTGCTTGGTAGAGTCGCTCATCCAATCCAACTGCTGGATATGCTCGCGGAACGAGGCCGACACGTTGTCGACCATCTGCTCGTAGCGCTGCTTGGTGGCGGGCTTGAAGTACTCCTTCACGAAGAGCTGACCCAGGATTTCGCCCATGGCCTCTTCCTGCTCATCCAGCACGCGCTTCCAGCGCGGCCGCTGCTCCTTGCTGCCCTGCAGCACGGTGCCGTAAAAGCGAAAGTTCTCGTTGTCGAGGTCGCGGCTGAGGTTGGGGGCGTAGGTGTGCACCAAGTGCCACTGCAGGTAGGCCTTCCAGTCATCCACCGCGGCTGTTTTGAGCAGCTGGCCGGCCGTGCGGTAAAACTCGGGTTGGCCCACAATGACCGTATCGGCCTTCTGCAGCTCCATCTGGTTTAGCCAGGTGCGCCAGTCCACGCCGGGTGTGAGCTTGGCTAGGTCGGCTACGGCCATCTTGTTGTAGTTGGCGTACGGGTCGCGCAGGTCTTCCAGCTTGCGCGACGACTTGGCCAGCGCCGTCTCCAGCCGAACCACCCGGGCGCTGTTGGCCTTGGCCTGCACCGAGTCCTGTCCCATCAGCTGAAACATACGCTGCACATGGCGGCCGTACTGCGCCCGAATGCCGGCCGTACGCTTGTCGTTGTTGAAGTAATAGTCGCGGTTGGGCAGGCCCAGGCCGCCCTGGTACAGGTACAGCGCCATCTTTTCGCTGTTTTTGCTGTCCTGCGTCACGTACATACCTAGCAGCGCATTTACGCCCAGCGGCTGCAGACGGGCCACCACCGCCTGCACATCCTGCGGCGACTTTATGGCTGCGATGCGCGTCAGTTCCGCGTGCAGCGGTTGAATCCCCAGCTGATTGGCCTTGGCCGAGTCCATGCCCGTGGCGTAAAAGTCGCCGATCTTTTGTTGGTTGGTGCCAGCCGCAGCATTGGCCTTGGCAGCTTCCTCGCTCAGGGCGCGCAGCCGGGCGTACACCTCGTTCTGCACCTCACGGCCGATGCCCCAGGAGCTTTCTGAAGCCGGAATAGGGTGGCGCTTAAGCCAGCCACCGTTGGCGTAGGTGAAAAAATCGTCGCCGGGGCTGACGGTGGTATCCAGGCTGGCTTGCAGCACATCGGTGCGGGCAGCATCGGAGGAGCCGCCGGGCTGACAGCCGGTCAGGGCCAAGCCGAAAAGTGGCAAGGCCAGCAGCCACTTGGCAGCAGTAAAACGTTGGTTCATCGGGATGGAGAGAGAAGTGCAGGAGCGAAGCTATGGCATCCCGGCACTGACACCAAAGCTCCTGACGAGGTTGCGCTGTCGGCGGAGCGCTGCTGGGCTTCGATAAGCACAAAAAAACTCCCCAAGCCGAAGCAAAGGGAGTTCAGGTAAGCCCGCTTATGGCTTTAGTTGCGGTGCAGTAGTACGAACTGGCGCAACTGCTCGGCGCAGGTGAAGCGGCCGCGGCCGTATACGCGGGGGCGGCTGCCTGAGCCAACTACAATTTCGGCGAAGCTCTGATCGTCAGCAACAAACACACACATTGGTTCGCCGCGGCCCTTGTGTTCGTACTGCCGGCCCGGGGGCAAATTACCGCCTTTAGACATGCGCTTGGTGGGCACGAAGCCCAACGCGGAGAGTTGAGATGCAATCATAGACGGACCTGGGAAGATAGGGCGCCAACGCTAAGAGCAGCCAGAGAGGTTCCAGGGTAAGTACAAAAAAAGTCCCGTCGCAGCGCGACGGGACTTAGAACAATGGAGCTATGGTGAAGCGGAAGGGTAACCGCTTCGCATAAGCTGGTTCAACAACCATGCCGTTTTGAGGTCAAAATCTTCCTTTTCGGAGTACTTATCAAAG
The DNA here is from genome assembly GCF_058932745.1 of Hymenobacter sp. FMD4. Taxonomy (NCBI): domain Bacteria; kingdom Pseudomonadati; phylum Bacteroidota; class Cytophagia; order Cytophagales; family Hymenobacteraceae; genus Hymenobacter; species Hymenobacter sp. FMD4. Next base: position 54,685 of record NZ_JBZYWH010000019.1, on the reverse strand, counting down.
CTGCGGCGCTGAAAAATAGTTGTCCTGCTGGCTTGATTCGTGCTATTCACTGCTTTGTAGATGAGTAACTTGCACCGCCTGTGGTGTGCGCAGGGCTATTCACCTCTCTTTTCACTTGCCTTTACCTGCTTATGCGTGCAACTTCTACGCTGTTAGTTAGTGCCCTGCTGCTCTCCGGCTCCGCTGTCGGCCAGAGCATCGACCCCCAAAAAATCACGTTTGATTACGTGCGCCTGCCGCTGGTGCCACTACCCACGGGTGCCCGCACCTATACGCCGGAAGTAGTGCTGCGCTACGAAGACGCAGTAAAGCAGCAGAAGGCCGACCATGAGGCCGCTGTGGCCGATGCCAAGGCCAAAGCCGAAAAGGACAAACAGGAATATAAGGCGCAGTCGCTCGGGGCCAAGGCTTTCAACCGCATCGTGCTGGATGAGCGGAAGCCGGGCGAGGCCGTGATTCCGCCGGCCGAATACACCGCCCAGATTTACGATGGCAAAACGTTGGCCGCTACTTACGTAAGCCTCAGTGGCCTGCAGCGCGCCCAAAGCTCCGACGCCAGCGACGTGCGCGTGACCATCAGCCTGGAAGGCTTCGTGCAGGGCTCCATCACGCCGGTTGCTATTCAGGCAACGCAGGTGAAAGTGGGCGGCGCAGCCGTCAGCGACGGGGTAAAGCACGCCTACGAGGTGTCGCACAAGTCGCCGATGGCGGTGAAGGTGACCACCAAAGACGGCACCGTGCTACTCGATGAAGTAGTGGAAGTCACCAACGAGTACGAGAAAACCAAAACCCAGCAATTCGGCACCGAAGAGGGCTTGGCCAAGTACTGGAAGACCAACCAGACGGCTTTCATGCGGCAGTTGGACGAAAACCAGCTGAAGGCCAACATTAAGCTGGTGGTGGAATACCTGGACAACAAAATCGGGCAGCGCCCGGTTACCCGCAACACCGCCATCGTGGTGATTTCGGACAAGAAGGTAAACTACGATGAGTACCCGCAGGCCTACGAAAAGGCACTGATGGGCTACAAGATGCTGGCCGACCCCAACCGCGTAACGGAAGCGCAGCAGCAGATCGGCGAAGCACTGTCGCTGTGGACCAAAGCCCTGGCCGAATCAAACCCCAAGGACAAAAAGGCCCGCATCGATGAGAAGGTAACCGCCGCCACGCTGCTCAATGCCGCCGAGGCCAACCTATGGCTCAACAACTTCGACGAAGCCGAGCGCCTGCTGGCCCGCCTGAAGCTGCTGGATGTGTACCGTTACAAGGAAGCCGCCAAGGAGCTAAGCACCGTGGTGCAGGAGCAGCGCGTGCGCTTCAACGCCAACAAGAAAAGCTAACCCGCAACAAACGCAGCTGGCCTGATCAGCGGCAACGAGCACTTCAACTACCGCCCCGGAAGCAGCCGCTTTCGGGGCGGTGGTGTTTATAGAAACAAGCGGCCCCACGCAAGTATGGCCCCGCAGTCATCTCCATGGGGGCTGATACCATTGATTTGAAAATTTCCGCAGCCAGCGGCGCCCTCTCAACAACGCGCATCGAACGTGCCGCATACTGCCTGGTGCGCCCGGCACACGCAGGCTCATGGCAACGTTCCCGATAACGTTTGCATAAAAAAAGGCTCCGGAAAACGGTCAAACGGCCCATTTTAGACGGACCTTAATAAGGCTGAAGCCGCCCGGTAACTGGCTGGTCCGGCCCAGAAGCGCTTGGCTTACCGTCTACTTCCCGGCTAAGTAGCAAGGTTGTTGCTACCCTACCCATTTGATGCGGGAGCGGCTGGGTCTGCGGCGTTCTTGTTGGTTTTCTGCCCTCCGTCTGGCCAGCTGCCGGGCCGGGATTTGTTCTTTTCCCCCTTTCGATGAAAGCATTCCTTTCCCTGTTTCCCCTGACGCTGAGCGGCCTGCTGCTCACTGGTCCAGAAGCATCGGCCCAGGTTCCTAACCTGCCCGCCGTCAAGACCACTTCGTTTCGCGCCGATACCATTTCCATCGCCAAACTGGGGGCCGTAGCCGACGGCCGCACGGTGAATACCAACGCCTTTCAGAAAGCCATCGACGCCTGCAGCCAGGCTGGTGGCGGCGTAGTGCTGGTGCCCCGCGGCCACTGGCGCACCGGTCCCATCGAAATGCGCTCCAATGTGAACCTGCACCTCGCCCAAGGCGCCTTCGTGCAATTCACCGAGAATCGCGCCGACTACCACCTCATCAAAACCAGCTGGGAAGGGGTAGCCGCCGTGCGCAATCAAGCCCAGATTTACGGCCAGAACCTCGAAAACATTGCCATTACCGGCAAGGGCATTTTCGACGGCAACGGCCACACCTGGCGCATGGTGAAGAAGAGCAAGCTCACCGAAACCGAGTGGAAACGCCTAGTAGCCAGCGGCGGCGTGACCAACGATAAAAAAGACACCTGGTACCCGTCGGCTTCGTCGCTGAAAGGCTCCACTATTCCCGAGGCCTTTTACCTGAAGCCCGGCAAAGAGGTAAAGGACTACGAGGACATCAAGGATTTCCTGCGGCCCGACATGCTGGTATTTGCTAGCTCCAAGCGCATTCTGCTGGAGGGCGTGACTTTCCAGAACTCCCCGGCCTGGACCATTCACCCGTTGATGTCGGAAGACATTATTGTGCGCGGTGTAAAGGCCCTGAGCCCCGAGTACGGCCAGAACACCGATGCCCTGGACTTGGAGTCGTGCAAAAACGGTATCGTGGAAGACTGCACGTTTGACGTGGGCGACGACGCCATCTGCATCAAATCGGGTCGCGATGAGCAGGGCCGCGAGCGGAACATGCCCACCGAGAACTTCATCATCCGCAACACCACGGTGTACCACGCCCACGGCGGCTTCGTCATCGGCTCTGAGATGTCGGGCGGGGCGCGCAACATCTACGTGTCGAACCTGAACTTCATCGGCACCGACGTAGGCCTGCGCTTCAAAACCACGCGCGGCCGCGGCGGGGTGGTGGAGAACATCTTCATCGACAACGTGAGCATGAAGGACATTCCCGGTCAGGCCATCATCTTCGACATGTACTACATGGCCAAGGACCCCGTGCCGCTGGCCGGTGAGTCGACGGCGCCGCCCGTAATCGAGGCCAAGCCGCTGAACGAAGGCACGCCGCAGTTCCGCAACATCCAGATCAAGAACGTAACCTGCGACGGCGCCGAAACCGCCATTCTGGTGCGCGGCCTGCCCGAAATGGCCATCAAAAACATCAGCATCGAAAACGCGGTGCTGCAAAGCCAGAAAGGCCTTGTGTGCATCGAAGCCGACGGCATCAAGCTGAAAAACGTGACGCTGCTCACCTCGCAGACCATGCCCGTGATGGAGGTGCAGAACAGCAAGAACATCACCCTGGACGGCATCAAGTACGCCCCCGGCGCCGAACTGCTGATGCGCGTAACCGGCGACCGTTCCAAGGACGTGAAGCTGGTGAACACCGACACCAAGCAAGCCAAAAAGGGCATCGAGTTCGGCGACAAAGTGTCGAAGAAAACGGTGACCGTGTCGCAACGCTAGACCAACGCTCCGCTCCTCAACTGAGGAGCGGAGCTAGTCTGGATTCTAGCCTTTGCTCTCCCTGAAGCCCCGTACTACATGAAAAACCGCTTTCGTCTTCTTCCATTGCTGGGCCTGCTGGCGCTGAGCCCCGCGGCCGAGGCGCAGCAGGCGGCCGCGCCGGCCAAGCCGGCCGTGTCGCAGCGCATGGCCGATTCGTTTATCGGCTGGTTTCCGGATTCCATCGTCATCGGCAACCGCAAAACCACCCGCTGGGACTACGAGCAGGGCCTAATGCTGAAGGCGCTGGAACGCGTGTGGCAGCGCACCGGCGACGCCCGCTACTTCACCTACATTCAGAAGGACCTCGATCTGTTTGTGCAGCCCGATGGTTCCATCCGCACTTACAAGCTGCAGGACTACAACCTCGACAACCTGACCACCGGCCACGCCTTGCTGACGCTGAGCCAGATGTCGTTGGGTAGCTCGGCGGCGCAGCAGAAGTACATAAAGGCGGCGCAGCTCTTGCGCAAGCAGCTGGAAGAGCAGCCGCGCACCAAGGAAGGCGGCTTTTGGCACAAGAAGATCTACCCGAACCAGATGTGGCTCGACGGCCTGTACATGGCCGAGCCCTTCTACGCCGAGTACAGCAAGGTATTCAATCAGCCCGCTGGTTTCGATGACGTAGCGAAGCAGTTTGCGCTGATCGAGAAAAACCTCGTCGACCCGAAAACCGGCCTCATGTACCACGGCTACGACGAAAGCCGCGAGCAGCAGTGGGCCAACAAGAAAACCGGCCAGTCGCCGAACTTCTGGGACCGGGGCATGGGCTGGTACGCCATGGCCTTGGTCGACGTACTCGACTACTTCCCACAGAACCACCCGCAGCGCCAGAACCTGATCAAGTACACGCAGCGCCTCGCGCCGGTGCTGGCCAAGTACCAGGACGCCAAAACGGGCACCTGGTCGCTCGTAGTGGACCAGGGCAGCCGCAAGGGCAACTACGCGGAGGCTTCGGGCAGCAGCATGTTTGTGTACTTCCTACAGAAGGGCGTGCGCATGGGCTACCTCGACAAGAAGTACGCCGACGTGGCCCGCAAAGGCTACGACGGCATTCTGAAAACCTTCGTGGCCGAAGAAAATGGCGGCTTGGCCTTCAATGGCACCGTAAGTGTGGGCGGCCTCGGCGGCAAGCCTTACCGCGACGGCAGCTTCGAGTATTACCTCTCCGAGCCGCTGCGTAAAAACGACTTGAAAGGCGTGGGGCCATTTATCCTGGCCAGCGTGGAGATGGAAGTGGCAGCCGAGCAGGGCCTGGGCAAAGGCAAGACCATCGGCCTCGACAACCACTTCAACCGCGAGGTGCGCAAGAACGCCATCAGCGGGCAGGAAGAAACCTGGCACTACACTTGGGACGACCGCACGCACGGCGGCTTCTACTTCTGGGGGCAGCAGTTCCGCGACCTGGGCGCCCAAACGGTAACCATCCCGACGGCTCCCACCGCGGCCTCGCTCAAGGGCGTGGACGTGTACATCATCGTCGATCCGGACACGCGCAAGGAAACGGCCAAGCCCAACTTCGTGCAGGCTGCCGATGTAAAAGAGCTAACCGAATGGGTGAAGAAGGGCGGCGTGCTGATGCTGATGGCCAACGACACCTCCAACTGCGAAATTCCGCGCTTCAACGAGCTGGCCAAGGCCTTCGGCATGCGCTTCGAATCGGTGAACCTGAACATGGTGAAAGGCGACCAGTTTGAGCAGGGCTTGGTGGAGCTGCCCGCTGGCAACCCGGTGTTCCGCAATGCCCGCACCTCTTATATCAAGGAGCTGGCACCCATCAACATCAGCGGCCCGGCCAAGGCGGTGGTGTCGAAAGGCCAGCACGTCATCATGGCTTCGGCCAAGCTCGGCAAAGGCACCGTCTTCGCTGTGGGCGACCCATGGCTGTACAACGAATACAACGACGGCCGCAAGATTCCGGCAACTTTCCAGAACTTCCAGGCCGGTAAGGACTTGGCCGCGTGGCTGCTGGAGCAGGCCGGCGGAAAATCAGGCAATGTTGTTCCGTAGGTTGAGCAATGAATTGACTACAAAAAAGCCCCGCAACGCTCGTTGCGGGGCTTTTTTGTAGTAGTGTGTTTGGGAGCTTGTAACACCTGGTTCAATCATGCTCCATTTAGCGTCATGCTGAGCTTGTCGAAGCATCTCTACTGCTTCGTTGAATTAATTACGCTGACAAAGCTTAAGGAGCTCTTTCTCAAATATGGTCATATCTGTTGGCGACTTACCTCGGTCAATTCCATTTAACCAACGCTTCTCTGCTTTACGATACAGTTCGAAGCCTTTATCAGTCAGGTCTGAACGCATTAAGCAAGACTCGTCGCTGAGTACCGCACCCTTTTCTAAAACGGTGCGAGTGGTAAGACTATGAGTTTGCAGAAACTCTACAAGTGCACGGTGCTGAGCGTGGTACTGTTCGTTCGTGCCAATTCGACCAATTGTACTGGTAAACCAGCCGATTTTGGTAATGGTAAAGTCTTTGTTCATGCAGCCTACTTAGTTTTTATATGAAATGTGCTGGCAAGCTCAATTACTATTGAAAACACAAGAACGTCATGTCGAAGCCCGCAACGAAGCGGTAAAGATGCTTCGACAAGCTCAGCATGACGGCCTTTAACCAGAGCAAAAAAGCCCCGCAACGAACGTTGCGGGGCTTTTTTGCTTGGGCGGTGTAGCGTGGGCTGAAGCCTGCGGCGCTACTATTGCTTTACGATGCGGGTGCTGAGCTGCTGCTCGCCGTCGGTGTAGACCAGGAGGTAGTTGCCGTGCCCCAGCTTGTCCAACGACACGCGGGTTTCGGTGGTGCCGGGCGTGCTCGGCAGGGTAGCCACGAGGCGGCCTTCGAAACCGTACACGCGGACGTTGGCGCCGCGCTTGGCCACCGGGTGCACCACCGAGGCCAGGTCGCCGGCGGGGTTGGGGTAGGCCAGCAGGCTTGGTTCCACCTTGCCCGTGGCTTTGGAGCCCATTACCACGGCTACGATGCCGTTGAGGTAGTTTTCCAGCATGGTATAGCTATTGGAGGCGCGCACCATGCGGTCGGCGGGGTCGTTGGGGTTCAGGCCGTTCTGCAGCTCCCAGGTGTCGGGCATGCCGTCCTGGTCCGTGTCGGTGGGGGCGGGGCCGCAGGTGAGCACCGGCCAGGCGCTCTGCGAGGTAGTGAAGGGCGTGCCGTGTGGGTAGCCGCCCTGCACATCAATGATGCGGCCGGTGCGGTTGCGCACGTTGTTGATGATGCGCTGATCGAGCGTGTCGCGGGCCGGCAGCACGCAGCCCACGTTTTGCAGCACCGCGTTGTAAGCATCCACGGCGCTTTGGGTGGGCATGGGCATGATGTTGAACGGCGTCAGCACCTTCGATTGCGCCGTATCGGTGCGGAGGCCGCCAGCCATGGCCACGCCCAACCAGTTGCGGTTGGTGACGGCAGGATAGCCATCCACAAAGTTGCCGGTCATGAACACCTTGGGGTAGGGGAGGGAAGGTGTCGACGTAAGCCGGCTCGGGTTCATGATCATGCTGCGTACCGGCACGCCGCCCGAGGAGCCCGTGTTAGTGGACGGGCCGTACTTGTAGTAGTTGTTGACGACGTTGTAATTGCCGCCTTCGCCGCCGTTGGTGCTGTACGCAATCCAGTTGTAGATGACGTTGTTGCGGAAGTCGCCATTCTCTTGGCCGGCCGTGCCGGGCGGCAGGTTGCGGCTGCCGTCGAAGCGCGGATTGCGGCCGCGGGTGTGCGCAAACAAGTTGTGGTGAAACGACGCGTTGCGCCCGCCCCAGATGCCGCCGTAGCCATGGCGCTGGAAGTCGGTGCCGGGGGCTTCGAAATGGTAAGAGTAATCAAGCGGCTCGCTGATGAGGTTCCACTGCAGGGTCGTGCTGTCGCCGCGGTACACCGAGAAGGCCTCATCGGTGCTCCAGCTCATGGAGCAGTGGTCGATGATGAGCTTGCGGCGGCCAACTGCCCCGAGGGCGTCGTCGGAGCCAGCGCCATCTACCATGCCCTGATTCTGGTGTCGGTCGCCCATGCGGAACCGCACGAAGCGCACAATCACGTTATCGGCCCCGATGGTCACCGGATAATCGGCCAGGCATATTCCCTCGCCGGGGGCCGTCTGGCCCGCAATGGTGGTATTAGGCCGCGCAATGCTCAGCGGCGCCGTCAGCCGGATGGTACCGCACACGCGAAACACGATGGTGCGGTGCGCAGCGGCGCTGGTGGGCTGGGTCACTGCGTAGCGCAGCGTGCCGGGCGTGTTGGTATCGGCCAGCGAGGTTACCTCAAACACGGTGGTGGGCACGGCCGCCGTACCGCGGCCGCCGCTGGTGTACTTGCCGGCGCCTTCGGCTCCAGGAAATGCCAGCTGCTGGGCCTGCAGGGGAGCTATTGCCCCAGCCAGGAAGGCGGTGGCGAGCAAGCCACCGCGGGTGCGGTGGCGCAGCAAGGAAGTAACATTCAGGTGCATAGAGAACGGGTAGGGTGGGATGCCGAGGGCCTGCGCGTGGCGCAAAGTCGGTCGCGAACGTGGCGTCTTCGCCACTAACTCATTGATAATGTTAGCCAATAGTGAAGGCAGGCGTCCTACGTCGGGTCGTAATTATTTGCGCAAACGATGTCGGCAACGTTCCCGAAAACCCAATGCAGCCCAGGCCGCAGGTCGAAACGCCGTGCCTAGCCAAGTTGCCTCGACCTGCGGCCCGACCCTAGAGCCGGAGGTAACGGCCCGGCCGGGCGATGCGGTGGGAGCCGTTGGCAACGTTCCCGACATCGTTTGCGCAAATAAAGCCAGCAGGCAGCTCTGATTTGGCTGCTCGAACGCACTACTATTAAGTACGTTCCCATCCTTCTTAATCATTCGATGACCCCAACGTTTACCCCTAGCCACCGCTTCGGCGGGGCCCTTCGGCAGTGGTACGTGTGGTGCCTGCTGCTGCTGACTACAGCACTCGGCCACGCCGCCCAAGCCCAAACGTACGACGCCGTGGTGGCTGGCGACGGCACCGGCAACTTCCGCACCGTACAGGCCGCCGTCAACGCGGCGCCTACGGGCCGTACCACGCCTTACACCATCTTCATCAAAGACGGCAAGTACCGCGAGAAGATTACGGTGCCTTCCAATAAGCCCTTCCTGCAGTTCATTGGTCAGAGCGTGTCCAATACCATCCTGAGCTGGGACGACTACTCCGGCAAGCCCATGCCCGGCGGTGGCACCTACGGTACTGCCAACTCGGCTTCAGTGACCATCAACGCCACCGACTTTTCGGCTCTGAATATCACCTTCGAAAACACCACCGGGGACGCGCCGCAGGCCTTGGCCATTAACGTGAATGCTGACCGCGCCGCCTTCCGCAACTGCCGCTTTCTGGGCGGACAGGACACGGTGCTCACCAATGCTTCCGGCAACCGGCAGTTCTTCAAGGACTGCTACATCGACGGCACCGTGGACTTCATCTTCGGCGGTGCCATTGCCGTGTTCGAAGGCTGCGTGATTTACCCCAAAGCCCGCCAGGACGGCACCGGCCTGGGTTACATTACGGCCGCCAATACCGCGGCTGGCCAGACCTACGGCTACGTGTTTCGCAAGTGCATCATTGCGCCGAACCGCGGCACCACCACCTACTTGCTCGGCCGCCCTTGGCAGAACTCCACCGGCAGCAGCCCCGTGGCTCACAACAAGACCGTGTTTCTGAACACCACCATGGCTACGGGCGTGGTACGCTCCGTAGGCTGGGCTACTTGGGACGCGGGCACCAACACCAGCCTGATTACCTACGCCGAGTTCCGCAGCCGTCGCTTCGATGGAGCGCTCGTCAATACCAGCCAGCGTGTGGCCTGGTCGCAGCAACTGGCCGTGGCCGATACGGCCGCTTACACCCGCGCCGCCGTGTTTGGTACCTGGGACCCCTGCACGCAGTTTCCCGCCATTTGCCCCTCCACGGCCCGCGAAATTGCGGCCACCAACTTCCGCGCCGTCCGCGGTGCCAGCACCAGCACTTTCACTTGGAATGCCAGCTGGGCCATTCAGCAGGTGAAGTACGAGCTGTTCCGCTCGGCTACGCGCAACGGTACCTACACCAAGCTGAGCGAAGTGGTAGCGGCCAACGATACTACCTACAACTTCCAGCTGACTGACGCCGTGCCGGCCGCCGGCAGCGCCTACTATTATTACCTGCGCGCCTCCAAAACCGGCCTTGCCACCCACCTCACCGATACCGTGGAAGTATCGCGCGTGCCTACCGTGACCACCACGGGCAGCCTGGGTAGCTTCACGCAGTACGCCGGTGCTCCTTCGGCCGTGCGCACCTACGTGCTGTCGGGGGTAAACCTGACCGGCAACGTAACCGTGACGCCGCCCGCTGGCTTTGAGATTTCCGCTAACGGCGGCACCGCTTGGCACACGGCCACTTCGCCGCTGATCCTGACGGCTACCAATAACTCGGTGGCCAATACCACCATCAGCGTGCGACTGAACGCGGCGGCCGTGGGCGCTTACAGCGGCAACATCACGCACACCAGCGCTGGCGCTAGCGCCGTCACGGTACCCGTGACTGGCACGCGCACCAATGCCGCCGCACCCGTATCGGCGCCGCTGCAGTGGTGGCCGCTCTCGCGCAACAACCAGGACAGCGTGGCCGTACGGGCTTCGCAGCTGGCCGCCAGCAGCATCACCTCGCCCAAGCTTTTCGTCTCGAATGGCACCACGGTGGCTGCTTACCCAGCTTACTCGGCCCGCTACGGCATGGCCTTCGGAGCCAGCGCCAACGGCGACGGGTCCTGGGGCACCGGAGCGCCGGTAAACGGACCGGGCGGCAACCTCAATCGCCGCTTCTACCAGCAACTCACCGTAACGGCCACCAACGGTGCTGTGCGCCTCGATTCACTGCTGCTCTGGTCGGCCTTTTACAACACCAACAGCAATACGCGTCTGGCGGTGGTGTACTCGCGCAGCGGCTTTGTCTCTGACTCCACCGACGTAGCGGGTGGCATGGGCCCGGGTGGCTCGCTGAACAGCACCGCCAACGGCGCTTTCGCAACGCCTATCGTGCTAAACAACCAGAACTCGGGCACCAACCAGACTTACCGTCTGACCTTGGCTGGTTCCTCCGGCGTACTGCTGGCCGCCGGCCAGACGCTCACCATCCGCCTCTACTACAGCTGCGGCAGCGGCAGCGCCGGCCGTTACGGCCTGCTCAAGGACGTGGTGGTGAAAGGCGAGGCCGGTATCGTCAACAGTGCCCAATCGGCGCGGGTTGCCGCTTTGCTGTCGGCTTACCCGAATCCGGCCGGCGAGGCGCTGACCCTGACGCACCCGCGGGCCGACCGCGCCGGCAGTGTCACGCTCTATGCCTTCGACGGCCGCAAAATCGCCACCTTCGACTGCCAGCCTGGCGCGGTGCAAACGCCGGTGGAACTACGCCAGCTGCCGCAAGGCACCTACTTGCTACGCTACCACAGTGCTACCGAAACCCTGAACACGAAATTCATCAAACGCTAACCGCCCCAGGGCCAACAGCGGCGTCGGAACTCCGGCGCCGCTGTTTTGGCTTTTACGGCCGCTTACCTCGCTGACGACCTTGCTAGTACCCTGCTTTCCTGCGTTGCCCTGCCTCTTGTTTCGGCGCTTGTGCCTCGGCGCTTCGCTAATGTGCGGACTGATGACTGCTCAGTCCGCGACTGCTCAGTCGGCTAATCTATCGAAGGTGTGGGTGCCCGACCTCGGCAACGGCACCTACAAAAACCCGGTGCTCTACGCCGATTATTCCGATCCGGACGTGGTGCGCGTGGGGGCCGATTACTACCTCACCTCATCGAGCTTCAACTCCGCGCCGGGCCTGCAGATATTGCACTCCCGCGACCTGGTCAACTGGACCATCATCAGCACGGTGTTCAAGCAGCAGCCACCCGTGGCGCGCTACCGCGAAGTGCAGCACGGCAACGGCGTGTGGGCCCCCGCCATCCGCTACCACCGCAAGGAATTCTACATCTACTACCCCGATCCGGACCTGGGCATATTCATGACCAAAGCCAAGGACCCCGCCGGGCCGTGGTCGGAGCCGGTGTGCGTGAAGGAGGCCAAAGGCTGGATTGATCCGTGCCCGCTTTGGGACGAAGACGGCCGCGCTTACCTCGTACACGGTTTTGCCGGTTCGCGCGCGGGCATCAAGTCTCTGCTGGCCATCAGCCCCATGAGCCCCGATGGCACCCAGCTCATCGGCGACGACGTGCTGGTGTTTGATGGGCACAACGGCCACCCCACGGTGGAAGGGCCAAAAATCTACAAGCGCAACGGCTACTACTACCTCTTTGCGCCGGCTGGCGGCGTGAGCACCGGCTGGCAGCTGGTGCTGCGCTCCAAAAACGTGTATGGCCCCTACGAGGAGCGCATCGTGATGGAACAGGGCAAGACGTCGATCAACGGTCCGCACCAAGGCGCCTGGGTCGATACCAACACCGGCGAAGACTGGTTTCTGCATTTCCAGGACCAGGGCGCGTACGGCCGGGTGGTGCACTTGCAGCCCATGCAGTGGAAAAATGACTGGCCCATCATCGGCGAAGACCCCGACGGAGACGGCAAGGGCCAACCCGTGCTGACCTACCGCAAACCCCGCGTAAAAGGCCCGACGCAGCCAATAGCCACGCCCGCAACGTCGGATGAGTTCAGCGCCAACCAACTGGGCCTGCAGTGGCAGTGGCAAGCCAATCCGCAGGATTACTGGGCGTACCCCAACGGCCCGCAGGGCTACTTGCGCCTTTACTCCGTGTTACTGCCCGAAGGCTTCAAAAACTACTGGCAGGTGCCCAGCCTGCTCATGCAGAAGCTGCCCGCCGAGATATTCACGGCTACCACCAAGCTCACCTTCAGCCCCCGCGTGGAAGGGGAGAAGCTGGGGCTGATGATGATGGGCTTGGACTACGCTTACATCAGCCTCACCAACCAAGGCGGGCAGCTGCAACTCAGCCAAGCAGTATGCTCGAACGCCGACAAGCTCGTGCCCGAAGTCACTACGGCGCCCGTAACCGTGCCCGCGGCTCAAGCCAAGCAACCCATCTACCTGCGCGTAGCCGTGGCCGCTGGCGCCAAGTGCCAGTTTAGCTACAGCCTCGACGGGCAGACGTTCCAGCCGCTGGGCCAGGAGTTTCAGGCCCGCGAAGGCAAGTGGGTAGGGGCGAAAGTAGGGCTGTTTTGCTCACGGCCGACCAAGTTCAACGACTCCGGCAGCGCCGATGTGGATTGGTTTCGCATCGAGTAAGCTCTTGCTCGAAAGTCGTGGCCAAGGGAAGCCGGCGAAATGGTAATTATTGGCTTACCGCGCACAGTGGTGTGAGCTAAACCGGTGGATTGGAGGCAGCAGCTCTATTGGTAAAGTACCAACCTCGGCCATTTACCAAACGAGCTGACTGCTTTCAAGGTATTTCCTCCCGGTATGAGGAAGCTATTGGGTTAGTAAAACGGCTTCAATGTGCTCTAAACGTTGAGAAAAGCCCTGATAACCTTCGGAGTTTCAGGGGAGCAAACGCAGGAGAGTACAGGCAGGATCTGGGCAAGATTTCCTTATGGCAACGTTCCCGGTAACGTTTGCATAAATTAATATTATTCTAATCTTTCTCTAACACGTCTTATTGAGAACATTAGTATGCCCACTAAGGCTAACATTCCCACTCACCTGTTTCCCGTTCTTCGTTATGAACAAATCTTTACTTATCGGTGCTGCCCATAACCTGCGCCGCACCCTGGCTCTGGCTGCCATGGTAGCACTCGGGGCTGCTGGCACTGCTTCGGCCCAAACGGCCACTCCGGTAAACCTCGTCTGGTCGCTGCGCGTCAACAACCAAGACAGCGCCGCCGTGCGCTCTTCCAACGTGACGGCCACCACGCCTACGCTCCGTCGCCTGGTACCTTCCAACAACCAGCCCATCAACGACAACGGCACTACCCGCGCGGCCGTGCCTACCTATTCGAGCAAATACGGCATGGCCTTCGCACCGGTAGCCGATGGCAGCGGCTGGAATAGCAGCCTCGGCGGCCCCGGTGGCACCGTGAACCGTCGCTTCTACGTGCAGTTCGTGGTTAACCCGACGGCCGGCTCCACCGTGCGCGTCGATTCGCTGATTGCCAACACTTCGTTTCTGCTAACGGCTTCCAATACGACCCTGGCCGTGGCATATTCGCGCTCAGGCTTTGTAAGCGACTCCACCGTGATTACCGGCGGCCGCGGCCCGGCCGGCAACACCGTAGGCGGCGGCTTCCCGGCCCTGCCCAACACGACGCCGCCCACTCCCGCCGATGGCCCTGCGCCCATTCCGCTGTCGCAAGTGAATACCACCACTGGTAACGTAGCCACGTACCGCCTGGCCCTGAACGCCGCCACTGGTGTGACGGTAACGGCTCCGCAAACCCTGACGATCCGCCTGTACTATAGCTGCAGCGCCAGCGCGGCCAACGCTTCCCGCTACGCCCTGCTGCGCGACGTGCGCATCAAAAGCACGCAGGCTGTCGTGAACAGCAACAAGGCTGGCAAAGCTCTGGCCCTGGGTATGTTCCCGAACCCTGCCCAAAATGAATTGGTGGTAAACCACGGCACTAGCCGCTCGGAAGGCCGCATCAATGTATACGCCGCCACCGGCCAGAAAGTAGCTTCGTACGTGGCTCGCCCCAACGCCGTGGAAACAACCGTATCGGTAGCTGGCCTGGCCAGCGGCATGTACCTAGTAGAATACACCGGCAACGACACCCGCGCTGTATCGCGCCTGGTGAAAGAGTAGCCTCCGCTACCAAACGCAAAAAGCGCCGCCGGATTTGCCCCGGCGGCGCTTTTTGCGTTGACAGAATAGGGGAGTTTGTCAGGAAGAGTGCGACTGATCCACCATCTGTCATCCTGACGCAAGAAGGACCCTACCACGCCAACACGCAAATGTGCCGACGTGGTAGGGCCCTTGCTTCGTCAGGATGACGCTTCCCAATAAGCTTTAAGCCTGTTCCGCTGCGGTCTTATTCACCGGGCGCGTCGACTCGCGCACTTCCAGGTGCGAGGGAATCACGATGGTGCTGGGCGGAGCGGCTTTTAGCTTCCGCTCGATAAGTTCAATAAGGCGCTCGGCGGCCATCTGACCAATTTCCTGCGCGGGCTGCACCACCGTGCTCAGTGAAGGGGAGAGCAGGTCGGCCACGTTTAGGTTGGTAAAGCCGATGATGGATACCTCCTCCGGAATAGCCACTTTGCGCTGCTGCAGGGCCGCCAGCGCCCCCAGCGCCAGGCGGTCGGAGGCGGTGAAAATGGCATCGGGCCGGGGCGACTGGCTCAGCAGGCTCTCGATCATGGCGTCGGCCTCGTCGGGGCCGAAGGTGCCGTAGCGCACCAGACTTTCGTCGTACTCCAGACCATACTGCTCCAACGCAGCGCGGTAGCCCGCCAGGCGCTCCTGCGTGATGGACATCCACGGCGGAATGGTGAGGTGGGCGATGCGCCGCCGCCCGGCTTTGATGAGGTGCTCCGTGGCTGCAAACGAGCCGGCGTAGTTGTCAGCCACCACTTTGGTGGTGTGCAGTTCCTCCGATACGCGGTCGAACTGCACCAGCGGTAAGTTGCGCTGCAGCAGTTCCTGCAAGTGGCTTACTTCGGACGTCTCGCTCGAAAGCGAAATCAACAGCCCGTCGACCTTTCGGGCCATGGCCTGCTGCACGTTGGCCACCTCCCGCTCGTAGGACTCGTGCGTCTGAAAAATGATGACGTGGTAGCCGCGGTTGTAGGCAATGGCCTCAATGCCGTTGATGGCCTGCGAAAAAAAGTAGTTGGCAATTTGTGGTACGATAACGCCGATGGCCCGCGAGCTGCTGCCCTTCAGGCTGAGCGCAATCGGATTGGGCCGGTAGTTCAGCTTTTCGGCGTACTCCATCACCAGCCGCTTGGTCTCCGGATTGATTTCGTAACTGCCTCGCAACGCCCGCGAAACCGTGGAAGTGGAGAGGTTGAGTGCCCGGGCTATGTCTTTGATGGTGACGTTTTCCAAGAGGAAAGCTGGTTAAAGTACAATTGAATGCAGCGGCTAGTTAGCAGTTTTTTTTGAGTTTGAAACTGAGAAAGCGCCGTGGGTTGGTGACGGAAAATCGGTGAGAACAAGCAGCTGAGCCAAATGGCAACGTTCCCGATAACGTTTGCATAAATAAACTTCGGGTAATGCTTCCATTTACCAGCTAGGCTATGAAAATTAACAATCATGGCGCTAGCAGCTGATGCCGCTCAGAGCATGAATGTTCCCGAAAAGTTAACAACCCTTCGCAATTAATGAACTTCGCCTCTTCCTTCAGTCTCGCCGGCAAGCTGGCCCTCGTTACCGGATGCACCCGCGGCATCGGACAGGCCATGGCCGTCGGACTAGCCGAAGCCGGCGCCGACATCATCGGCGTGTCGGCCTCGTTGGCGAAGCAGGGCTCTGAGACGGAGCAGCGGGTGCAGGCCCTCGGCCGCCAGTTTCACGCCTACCAGGCCGACTTCAGCCAGCGTGAGCAGGTGGACGCTTTCATCCGGCAGGTGCAGCAGGACTTTCCGCGCATCGACATCCTGATCAACAACGCCGGCACCATCCGGCGCCAGCCCGCCGCCGAGCACTCCGATGAGTTCTGGGACGAGGTGCTGACCATCAACCTCGATGCGCCGTTCCGCCTGGCCCGCGCCATCGGGGCGCAGATGCTGCAGCAAGGTGCTGGCAAAATCATCTTCACGGCTTCGCTGCTCACCTTCCAGGGGGGCATCACGGTGCCGGGCTACGCGGCCAGCAAAGGCGCCATCGGCAGCCTGGTGAAGGCGCTGGCCAACGAGTGGGCGGGCCGCGGCGTGAACGTAAATGCCATCGCGCCGGGTTACATCGCCACCGACAACACCGAAGCCCTGCGCAACGACCCCGACCGCTCTCAGAGCATTCTTGGCCGCATCCCGGCCAACCGCTGGGGCACCCCCGACGACTTCAAAGGCCCTACGGTCTTCCTCGCCTCCGCTGCCGCTGACTACGTGCACGGAACCATCCTAACCGTCGACGGCGGCTGGATGGGGCGCTAGCAGCGAATGGTGAAGTGGTGAATAAACCACTCCTCACGGCTGCTACCCGCCCCGCTGACAACTCACAAGTTCACACCTCACCCTTCCTCCTTTGATGCTCACACGTTACGCCTGCAGTCCCCGCGAAACCGCCGCCATGAACACGGATCAGTTGCGGGAGAATTACCTGATCGAGCAACTTTTTGTGCCCGGGCAGGTGACGCTGGTGTACACGCATTACGACCGCATGATTGTGGGGGGCGCTACGCCCGCTGCCGGCGCGCTCAGCCTGCCGTGCCCCGGTGAGCTGAAAGCAGAGTTTTTCCTGGAGCGCCGCGAGTTGGGCATCCTGAACGTAGGCGGCGCAGGCGAAGTGGTAGTTGACGGTACCACTTACCGCCTCGATAATCAGGATTGCCTATATGTGGGCAAGGGGGCGAAAGACGTGCAGTTCAGCGGTGCCGAGGCCCGCTACTACCTGTTGTCGGCGCCGGCGCACAAAGAATACCCCACCACGCTGCGCACGCAGGCCGAGGCCACGCCGGTGGAAATGGGCGCGCTGGAAACGGCCAATCACCGCACCATCTACAAGTACATCTACGCCGAAGGCATCCAGAGCTGCCAGCTGGTGATGGGCCTAACGCAGCTTAAGCCCGGCTCGGTGTGGAATACCATGCCCTCGCATACGCACACCCGCCGCATGGAAGCCTACCTGTATTTCAACCTGCCCGCCGGCCAGCGGGTGCTGCACCTGATGGGCGAACCGCACGAAACGCGGCCCTTGTGGGTGTCGAATGAGCAAGCCATCCTTTCGCCGCCGTGGTCCATCCACACCGGCTGCGGCAGCTCGGCCTACGCCTTTATCTGGGGCATGGCCGGCGAAAACCGCGAATACACTGACATGGACCCTGTAGCGCTGGACGAGCTGCGCTAGCCTCTCATCAGCCTTTGATTCCCACATCGTTCTTCCCATGAAAAAACATCTATTACTGGCCGGGTCGCTGCTGAGCGTCGCGATTGTGGCCAACGCCCAGGAGAGCCGCCGCGTGACGGGCGTCGTGCGCTCCGCCAAGGGTGAAGAATTGCCCGGTGTAACCGTGGTGGTGAAAGGCACAACCAATGGGGCTACTACCGACCCGGAGGGCAAATTCAGCCTGAACATACCCGGGAACGACGCCGTGCTGCGCTTCAGCTACATCGGCTTTGTGGCGCAGGACGTGCCAGTGGGCAACCGCGCAGACCTGACGGTGACCATGCTGGAAGATGCCAAGGTGCTTAACGACGTGGTAGTTATCGGTTACCAAGAGGTGCAGCGTCGCGACGTGACCGGCTCGGTATCGTCGGTGAGTGCGCAGCAGATCAAAGACATTCCGGTGAACTCCGCCGCCGAAGCCCTGACCGGGCGCCTGGCCGGTGTGCAGCTCACCTCGGCGGAAGGTGCGCCCGGCAACCAGAACGTGCAAGTGCGCGTGCGTGGCGGCGGCTCCATTACCCAGGACAACTCGCCGCTCTACATCGTAGACGGTATTCAGATTGAAAACGCGCTGAACGTCATCGCGCCCCAGGACATTGCCTCGGTGGACGTGCTCAAGGACGCTTCGGCCACGGCTATTTATGGTGCCCGCGGCGCCAATGGCGTTATCATCATCACCACCAAGAAGGGCCTGGAAGGCAAGACGGTGGTGACCTACAACGGCTTCGTGGGCGTGCGCAAAATTGCCCGCACCCTCGACGTGCTCAGCCCGGATGATTACTTGAACTACCAGTTTGAGCGCGCCAGCCTGATCGGCAACGCCGCGGGTGGTTTGAGCACGTTTAAAAACCTGTTTGGCAGCAGCAATTTCAACAGCGACACGCTGCAGCGCGCCCGGCAGGCAGCTCCCATCGATTGGCAGGACCGCGCCTTTGGCCGCAACGCTATGCAGCAAACACATAACGTGTCGTTGGCAGGCGGGGTGAAGGGCACCACCTACGCGCTGAGCCTGACCCGCAACACCGAAGATGGTATTCAGCGGGGCTCGGACTACGTGCGTAACCTGGTGAACTTCCGCTTCGATACGAAGGCCACGGAGAAGTTCAGCTTCGGTCTGAACATGCGTTTCAACGACCAGGGAACCACCGGAGCTGGTACGTCCACGACGGGCTCCAACACCACCTCGCGCCTGCGCAACGCGGTGCAGTACATGCCGCTGATGGTGCCCCGCTCCGACGGCACGGTGCAAGATGAATCGGCGTTTGACCCGGACTTCTTCCAGCAGTCGTCGCTGGTCAACCCCATCGTTACCATCGACAACGAGCAGCGCGAAGACAAGCGCCGCACCTTCAACATCGGGGGTACCGCTGCGCTGCAGCTGATGAAGGGCCTGACTTTCCGTACCACCGCCGGTGCCGACTTTTCGACCTTCGGGTTGAGCACCTTCAACGGCCGCTTCTCGCCCACGCTCCGCTCGCCGGCCGGTGGCTACGCCAACATGCCGTTTGCTACCATTACCACCGCTGCCCAGCAGACGCTCAACAACTCGAACGTGCTGGACTACAGCCGCAAGGTAGGTACGCACTCCTTTGGGGTGCTGCTGGGCCACGAGGTGTTCATGCAAACCAACCGCGAGCAGTTCATCCAGACCAACTTCCTGCCGCTGGACATTACGGCGGACCGGGCCTGGGCCAACATCAACCAGGGCGTGCTGCCCGTGGGCCAGTCGGCGCAACCGGTGCTGCCCCAAACCCGCATTGCGCAGAACTTCCGTCTGCTCTCGGGCTTTGGTCGCCTGACCTACTCTTTTGACGATAAGTACCTCTTTACGGGTACTTTCCGTGCCGATGGTTCTTCCAAGTTTGCGCGCGAAGACCTTCGCCGTTGGGGCTTCTTCCCCGGTGCCTCGGTAGCGTGGCGTATCTCGCGGGAAGGGTTCTTCCAGGATGTGGAGGTCGTCAATGACCTGAAGCTACGCCTGAGCTATGGTAAAGCCGGCAACAACCGGATCCAGGACAACCTAACCTTTGGTTTGTTCACACCCGGTGGAGCGCCTTACTCGCTGAACAACACCATCGTGTTGGGCTCGTCGCAAAACCGACTGGCCAATCCTTTCCTGCGTTGGGAGTCGACGACCACCCGTAACGTTGGTATCGACCTGGCCCTGCTCCAGAACCGGATTCAGTTCACCGCCGACGCGTACTACAATACCACTACCGATCTGTTGCTGGAGAAGCCAGTGCCAGCCTTCATCGGCTACACCTCGCAGCAGCAGAACATCGGTAAAACCTCGAACCGTGGTATTGAACTGCAGCTGACCGGCACGGTCATCCAGACCAGCGACTTCACCTGGACGGCTACGGCCAACACCTCGATCAACCGCGGCAAAATCGAAAGCCTGGGCGGCGACCAGCAGGAAATTCCGGCCATTACCTCGGGCTGGGCGGGCTCCACACCCACGCTTATTCCCGACTACGTGGCTCGCGTGGGTCAGCCGGTAGGCCAGATGTACGGGTACGTAACCGACGGCTTCCTTACCGCCGACGACTTCGAAGGCTACACGCCTTCCACCACGCCCGGCTCGCTGGGCAGCTGGGTGCCGCGCCCGGGCCTGGTCAACAACCTGGGCCTGATCGGGGAATCGGCTTTCCGCCCCGGTCTGGTTAAGTTCAAGGACCTGAACGGCGACGGCCGCATCGACGACAACGACCGTACCGTCATCGGCAACGCCAACCCCAAGTTGGTGGGTGGTTTGAACCAACAGTTCACCTACAAGGGTTTTGACGCCAGCATCTTCTTGAACTTCGTGCTGGGCAACGACGTGTACAACGCCAACAAGATCGAGTTTACCTCGAACACGGCTAACACGGCCTACAGCAACGTGCTCGGCATCATGGGCGACCGGTACCGCATCATCGAAGCCGATGGTACGCCCATCACCTCGCTGGAGCGACTGCGCGAAGTCAACCAGAACGCCAACATCTGGACGCCCACCCGCAACTTCGTGCTGCACTCCTGGGCAGTGGAAGATGGCTCGTTCCTGCGCGTGAACAACCTGACCTTCGGCTACACCCTGCCCAAGGCGCTGACCTCACGGGCGAAAGTAGCCAGCCTGCGCTTCTACGTGACGGCCAACAACCTCTACACGTTCACCAAGTACTCCGGCTACGACCCGGAGGTGAACACGCGTCGCAATTCGCCGCTGACGCCTGGCGTTGACTACGCCGCTTATCCGCGCAGCCGCGCCTTCCTGCTCGGCATGAACCTCTCCCTGTAATTCCCACTCGATTCTCCCGTCCCGCATATGAAATCGTTCAGCTTCTTTCGCGCCGCGCTAACTGCTGCGGCCGTGGTGGGCTCCGCTGGTGCACTTACTTCCTGCAAGGATTTTCTGGATGTAGAGCCAGTCGGCCTGAACACGACGGAATATACCTTTAGCACCGTTGACGGGGCCACGGCCGCCGTTATCGGGGCCTACGACCCGCTCTCGGGCGACAATGGCTACGGTACCCGCGTAAGCATGTACTTCCCTTACGACTCCGACGAGATGATCGGTTCGCAGGGAGCTGCCGACGGTGGTCGTCGCAGCATTGCGCGCTACTCTTCCCTCGCTACCAACTCGGAAATCAACAACCCCTGGAACCAGTTGTACCAGGGCGTAGAGCGCGCCAACATCTGCATTCAGCAGATTCCGCAGTCGGCGATTTACAACAACGGCACACCCGCCGATCAGGCCGCCATGCGTCGCCTGCACGGGGAGGCCCTCACGCTGCGTGCCCAGTACCTGTTTGAACTGGTACGCAACTGGGGCGATGTGCCCGTGCAGTTTACGCCGTCGGTATCGGGCCAGGACTTCAACCTGCCCAACTCCGACCGCCAGGCTACCCTGGCCCGCCTCATCGACGACCTGAACACGGCGGCAACGCTGGTGCCGTGGCGTTCGGAGGTGGCCGCCAACGAGCGCATCACCAAAGGCGCCGTGAAGGCCCTGCGCGCCCGCCTCGCCCTGTACCGGGCCGGCTACAGCGCCAACCCCCGCACCGGGGTGATGGAGCGCGCGGCTGACTACCAGGGCTACTACACGATTGCCCGCCAGGAGTGCGCCGATCTGCTTGCCCGCCGTTCGGAGCACACCCTGAACCCGAGCTTTCTGGAGGTATTCAAGAGCATCAACGAAAAGCGCCGCGAAGCCAGCAACGAAATCATCTTCGAAGTAGGCATGTCGACGGCCACTGCGCCCTCGGGCAGCAAACTGGGCTACTACAACGGTCCGCGCCTGCGCAACGCCAGCGGTACGTTCGGAGCTACGCAGGGCGCCGTGACCATTGCACCGCCGTACTTCTACGCTTTCGACTCGACCGACACCCGCCGCGACGTCACGATTACGACCTACGAAATCGGGGCTACCAGCAACTTCCAGTCGGGCGTGCCGCTCAACAACCTCACCGACGGCAAGTGGCGCCGCGATTGGCACATTCCGCCGGTGACGGGCTCAGTAAACTACCTCGATTACAACTGGCCGCTGATCCGCTTCTCCGATGTGCTGTTGATGTTTGCCGAGGCTGAAAACGAGCTGAACGGCCCGACCCAAGCCGCACAGGATGCGCTGCTGGAAGTGCGTGCCCGCGCTTTCGGCGGCAGCCGCAACGCCGCCCTCACCACGCTCACCCGCGCTGGCTTCAGCCTGGGCAGCAAGGCCAGCTTCTTCAACGCCCTCGTGAACGAGCGTTACCTGGAGTTCGGTGGCGAGGGTATTCGCAAGTACGACCTGCTGCGCTGGAACCTGTTTGCCACCAAGATTGCCGAGGTGAAAACCAACATCGAGAAGATGGCCCGCGGCGAAGCACCATACGAAAATGTGCCGCTGTACCAGTACTACCGCACGCCTTCGGCCAGCCCGCTGCAGTGGACGCGCTCCTTCTACCGCCCCTCACCGACGCCCAACACGGCGCCCGCCGGCACCGTGCGCGTAAACTGGCGTCAGTCCATCAGTGCTGGGTACGTAGCCAACACGCGTCCGGCTGGTACGCCCTTCACCTTGGGTACCACCACCGAAACCAGTGCGGGTGCTGGCCTAGCCGCCGAGTACGTGCCCGGCCGCGGCAAAGAGCTGTTGCCCATTCCGCAGGCCACGCTTTCAGCCGATCCGGCCCTGCAGCAAAACTTCGGTTACTAATGCCAACGCCCGAACACGCTACTGCGCTGTTCTGCGCCAGCCACGGGCTCCGCTGGGAGCCCGTGGCTGAGGGCGTGCAGCGGCAGGTGCTGGCTTACGGGCCCGAACTGATGCTGGTGCGCGTGGCCTTCGAAGCTGGGGCTGTGGGCGCAATGCACGAGCACCCGCACGCGCAAACCAGCTACGTGGAAAGCGGCGAGTTTGAATACACCATTGGCGGTGAAACGCAGGTACTAGGCCCGGGCGACAGCTGCTTTGTGCCGGGCAACACCCAGCACGGCACCACCTGCCGGCAAGCGGGCGTGCTGCTGGATTCCTTTAGCCCCATGCGGGCCGATTTTGTATAACCCTTCCGCCGAGCGGAGAAAAACTAAGTGCGCACGATGATGCAACTGTGGCTGAAGAAATTGCTGTCTGGGGTAGGCCTGACCCTGGTGACTTGCCTGGCTGCGGCCCAGCAAATCACTGTGGCTGCCGATGGCTCCGGCCAGTTTCGCAGCATTCAGGAAGCCGTGAATTCGCTGCCAGCCCACGCAAGCGAGCAGCGCGTCATTCGCATCAAGAAGGGTACCTACCGCGAGCAGGTATTCATCGATGGCAAAGACCACATCACGCTGAAAGGCGACAACCAGAAGAACACCATTCTGACCTTTGCGCTGGCCCGCGACCAATACCGCTGCCAGGGCAACACCGACGACTGGGGCGTGGCCACGCTGAACCTGCGCAACGCGCCGGACATCACGCTGGAGAACCTGAGCATCATCAACAGCTATGGGTTCGAAGCTACCGGTGACGTGACCATTTCGTGCCCCACGGAAGCTTCGGGCGAAAAGAAGGTCAGCAAAACCGGCCACCAAATGGCGCTACGCACCTTCGCGGGGGCCACTCGCCTGGTGGCGCGCAAGTGCACCTTCCGCGCCTTCGGCGGCGACACCGTTAGCCCCTGGGACACGGAGGCGGGCATGTACTACTTCAAGGACTGCATCATGGAAGGCGGGGTAGATTTCTACTGCCCGCGCGGCTGGGCCTATGCCGAAAACGTGCGCTTTATCTGCCACAATACCTCGGCCGCCATCTGGCATGACGGCTCCGGCAACCGCGAGTCCAAGACGGTGCTGAAGAACTGCTCCTTCGAGGGCGACAACGGCTTCAAACTGGGCCGCTACCACCGCGAGTCGCAGTTTTACCTGATCGGCAGCAAGTTTGCCGCGAACATGGCCGATGCCGATATCTACCACGCGCCCTCCGGACCGGGCACGCCCGCCTGGGGCCGCCGCGTGTACTACAGCGGCAGTAAGCGTACGGGCGGCAACTTCCCCTGGATGGCCGATAACCTGCACACCGCCGCCGGCGCGCCCACGGCCAAGCAAATCACCGCCGCCTGGACTTTCGACGGCCGTTGGAATCCCGAAGGCAAGCAGTCCAGCGCCCCGGCCGTACAGGCCGTGACTATCGACAGCACGGCCGAGAAGATGCTGGTGTACCAGCGCAGCATCGGTGGCTGGCCCAAGGCAGTGGGGGAGGTGAAGGTAGACTACAAGCGTCCGCTGACTGCAGCTCTGAAAGCCGCTACCCTCGACGACGCCAACCGCAACGACGCCACCATCGACAACAACGCCACCACCCGGGAAATCGAGTACCTGGTGGGCGCTTTCAAAAAGACCAACAACCCGGCTTACCGCAAGGGCGCCGAGCGTGGCATCCGCTACCTGCTGCAGATGCAGCACAAGAGCGGCGGCTTCCCGCAGTTTTACCCCGACAGCAGCAACTACCGCGGTCAGATAACCTACAACGACGACGCCATGGTGCGGGCCTTGTGGATGCTGAAGGCCGTGGCCGAGCAGAAGGGCGACTTTGCCCTGATCGACCACACGCTGGTGCCGCTGGCCAAGCAGGCCGTGCAGCGCGGCATCAGCTGCATCCTGCGCACGCAGTACGTGCAGAAGGGCAAGCTCACCGCCTGGGGCGCTCAGCACGACCGTCGCACCTTTCAGCCGGTGAAGGCCCGCGCTTTTGAGCTGCCTTCGCTAAGCGGCATGGAAACGGTAGGCATCCTGGAGTTTTTGATGGCCGTGGACAACCCGACGCCCGAAATCAAGAAGTCGATCAAGGCCGCTGTGACGTGGCTGGAGGAAGTGAAGATGCCCGGCTACACGGTGAAACTCATCGACGATGCCAAGCAGCCCACCGGCCGCGACCGGGTAATCGTGCCCGAAGCCGGATCCAACCTCTGGGCCCGCTTTTACGACCTGGAAACCAACAAACCGATTTACGTCGGTCGCGAGGGGGTGAAGAAGCCCAACCTGGCCGATATCGAAAATGAACGCCGCGCGGGCTATGCCTACGCCGGCACCTGGCCCGAAAAAATTCTGGCCAAAGCATACCCCAAGTGGCAGGCCAAGTGGGAGAACGGAAAGAGCGGATTATAAGCAAACGACTATGAGCTACTTGTCTCGCGCCCTCGCGTTGGCAGAAGCCAGCCCTGCGGTGAGCATGCCCAGTGCAGCCCTGCAGAATCTACCCGAAAAAGTGCTGCAGTTCGGCACCGGCGTGCTGCTGCGCGGCCTGCCCGACTACTTCATCCACAAAGCCAACCAGCAAGGCATTTTCAACGGCCGGGTGGTAGTAGTGAAGTCGACGGACGGCGGCGACATCAACGCCTTCACGCGCCAGGACGGCCTGTACACGCTTTGCATCCGTGGCATCGAAGACGGTGCGCAGGTAGAGGAAAACATCGTCAGCTCGGCCATCAGCCGGGTGCTCTCGGCCAAAAGCCAGTGGGCCGAGGTGTTGCGCTTCGCCGCCAGCCCCGATCTGCAGGTGGTGATTTCCAACACCACCGAAGTCGGCATTCAGCTGGTGCAGGAAGACATCCACCAGGGCCCGCCGCAGTCCTTCCCCGGCAAGCTGCTGGCCGTGCTGTACGCCCGCTACAAAGCCTTCGATGGCGATAAGTCCAAGGGCCTCGTTATCGTGCCCACAGAACTGGTTCCCGATAACGGCTCGAAGCTGGAAGCTATTCTGTTGGAGCTGGCTCACCGCAACGGGCTCGAAATCGAGTTCCTAGACTGGCTGGAGTCGGCCAACCGCTGCTGCAACTCGCTGGTGGACCGCATCGTGCCGGGCCGCCCCGACGTGGGCGCTTACAACGCGCTGACCGAGGAGCTGGGCTACGACGACGACCTGCTCACCATGTCGGAGGTGTACCGCCTTTGGGCCATCGAAGGCGACGAGAAGGTGCGCGAGGTGCTCTCGTTTCAGCAGGCCGATAAGGGCGTGATTATTCAGCCCGACATCAACGAGTTCCGCGAAATGAAGCTGCGCCTGCTCAACGGCACGCACACCTTGAGCTGCGGCTTGGCCTTCTTGAGCGGCTTCGACACGGTGCGCGGCGCCATGGACGACGAGGTGTTCGGCTCTTTTATTGGTCACCTGATGCTGGGTAATCTGCTGCCAGGCATTCCGTACGCGGTGGACGAGGCCAAAGCCCGCGACTTCGGCCGGCAGGTGCTGGACCGCTTCCGCAACCCCTTCATCGAGCACCGCTGGCTGGCCATCACGCTGAACTACACGGCCAAGATGCAGATGCGCAACGTGCCCACGCTGCTGCACTACTACCAGCAGCGCCACGCCGTGCCACAGAGCATCGCGCTGGGCTTTGCAGCGTATCTGCTGTTTATGCGCGGCACCCACGAGCAGAACGGTACCTGGTACGGCGAACTGGGCCACGAGCAATACCCCATTCAGGACGATAAGGCCGGCTACTTTGCTGAGCTGTGGCAGAAGCAAAGCCCGGCTGAGCTGACCACCACCGTGCTGCACAATCAAAACCTGTGGGGCCACAACCTCGCCGCATTGCCAGGCTTTGCGGCACAGGTAACCGAATACCTGCAGCAGATGCTGGACCAGGGCGTATATGTCGCCGTGGCCACGTTGCTCAACAATCAGGTGCTGGTAGAAAAATAAGCTGCCCACGGCAGCTCCCAACGATGAAACATCAAGTAGCCCGAATACACCCCGCCGACAACGTACTGGTAGCCCTGCAGGATCTGCCGGCCGGTACGCCCATTACCTGGGAAGGCGCCACCATTACCACCGCCGCAACTATTCCAGCCAAGCACAAGCTGGCCATGCAGGCTTTCGCGCCCGGCGACGCCGTGACCATGTACGGGGTGCTGGTGGGCAAAGTGCGGGAGAGCATTCCGCTCGGCGGCCTGCTCACTACCTCCAACATCAAGCACGCCACCAACAGCTTCGACCAAAACGGCTCGCACCGCGCCTCCTGGCCTGTGCCCGACGTAACGAAGTGGCAGGAGCGCACCTTCATGGGCTACCACCGCTCCGACGGGCGCGTGGGCACCTCCAACTACTGGCTGGTAATTCCGATGGTGTTCTGCGAAAACCGCAACATCCAGGTGTTGGAAGAAGCCTTGGTAAACGACCTCGGCTACGCCCGCCGCAAGTCCTACCAGCCCCAGACGCAGGAGCTGATTCAGTTGATGCAGGCTGGCAAGTCGGTAGAAGAAATTCTGCAAGTTGACTTACAAACGGCCCTCGAAGGCCATCAAAAACCCAAGCTGTTCCCAAATGTGGACGGCGTACGCTTCCTGACGCATGAAGGCGGGTGCGGTGGGATTCGGCAGGATGCGCAGACGCTCTGCGGCCTGCTCGCGGGCTATATTACCCACCCTAATGTAGCCGGCGCCACCGTGCTTAGCCTCGGTTGTCAGAACGCGCAGGTAAGCATGCTGCAGGACGAAATCCGCAAGCGCAGCCCGCACTTCGACAAGCCACTTTACGTACTGGAGCAGCAGAAAATGGGCACCGAGGAAACCCTCGTTAGCACCGCCCTGCGGCAGACGTTTGTGGGTTTGATGCAGGCCAACACGGCCCAACGCCAGCCCGCTCCGCTCAGCAAGCTTTGCATTGGCTTGGAATGCGGCGGTTCCGATGGCTTCTCCGGCATTTCGGCCAACCCGGCCGTGGGCCACGTGTCCGATATGGTAGTAGCTCTTGGCGGCACTGTCATTCTCTCCGAGTTTCCGGAGCTGTGCGGCGTAGAGCAGGAGCTCGTCGACCGCGCCGTGGAGCCGGCCGTAGCGGAGCGCTTCAGCCAGCTGATGAAGGCCTACGGCGACTCAGCCGTGGCCGTGGGCTCGGGCTTCGACATGAACCCGTCGCCCGGCAACATCCGTGACGGCCTGATTACCGACGCCATGAAATCGGCCGGTGCGGCCCGCAAAGGTGGCTCTTCGCCGGTAGTAGACGTGTTGGATTACCCCGAACTGGTGACCAAGCCCGGTCTGAACCTGCTCTGCACTCCCGGCAACGACGTGGAATCTACCACGGCGGAAGTGGGCTCCGGCGCTACGGTGGTGCTCTTCACCACCGGCCTCGGCACGCCCACCGGCAACCCCATTGCCCCGGTGGTTAAGATTAGCTCCAACACCGCGCTGGCCAAGCGCATGCCCGACATCATCGATGTGAACACCGGCACCGTCATCGACGGCGAAGAAACCATCGAGCAGGCCGGCGAGCGGATTCTGGACTACGTCATCCGCGTGGCCAGCGGCGAGGAAGTAGCCGCCGTGCGCCTCGGTCAGGCCGACTTTATTCCCTGGAAACGCGGCGTTTCGCTGTAATCAACAGAACAATAATTCCCCTCTTCAGCTGAGGAGGGGAGTTAGCTCTAATCAGCTAGCTTCTAGCTCACGCGCTATGAAACCCTTTCTCAACGAAGATTTCCTGCTTCAGTCCGAAACGGCCCGCACGCTCTACCACGAGTATGCGAAGCAGATGCCCATTATCGACTACCACAACCACCTGCTGCCCGACCAGATTGCCGAAGACAAGCAGTTTGAGAACCTGACGCAAATCTGGCTCTACGGCGACCATTACAAGTGGCGCGCCATGCGCACCAACGGCGTGGACGAGCGGTACATCACGGGCGACGCTTCGGATTGGGAAAAGTTTGAGAAGTGGGCCGAAACGGTGCCCTACACCCTGCGCAACCCGCTGTACCACTGGACGCACCTGGAGCTGCAGCGCTACTTCGGCGTGACGGAGCTGCTGAACAAAGAGTCGGCGCGCCGTATCTACGACCACTGCTCGGCCCTGCTGCGCACGCCCGAATACTCGGTGCGCGGCCTGCTGCGCAAGATGAACGTGGCCACGCTGTGCACCACCGATGACCCGGCCGACTCCCTGGAGCACCACCAGGCTATAGCGGCCGACCCGTTCGGCGTGCAGGTGCTGCCCACGTTCCGCCCCGACAAATCCATGGCCCCGGAAGACCCTACGGCCTACAACGCTTACCTCGATAAGCTGGCCGCTTCGGCAGCCGTCGACATCGTGACCTACCAAGACCTGCAGCAGGCTCTGCGCGTGCGTCACGACTACTTCGCCGCCTTGGGCTGCCGCCTCTCCGACCACGGACTGGAGCAGATCTACGCGGCTGATTACACCGACGCCGACATCACCCGCATCTTCACCAAGGTGCGTGGCGGCGAGCAACTGGAGCAGTCGGAAATTCTGCAGTTTAAATCGGCCATGTTGGTATTCCTGGCCGAGTTGGACTGGGAGAAAGGCTGGACCCAGCAGTTTCACCTCGGTGCCCTGCGCAACAACAATGCCCGCATGCTGCGTCAGCTCGGCCCCGATACCGGCTGGGACTCCATCGGCGACTTCCCGCAGGCGCAGGCCCTGTCGAAGTTCCTGGACCGCTTGGACAACCAGGATAAGCTGGCCAAAACCATCCTCTACAACCTGAACCCTGCCGACAACGAGCTATACGCTACCATGATCGGTAACTTCCAGGACGGTTCCGTGGCCGGCAAGATGCAGTTTGGCTCGGGCTGGTGGTTCCTGGATCAGAAAGACGGCATGGAGCGGCAGATCAACGCCCTCTCGAACATGGGCCTGCTGAGCCGCTTTGTGGGCATGCTCACCGACTCGCGCAGCTTCCTTTCGTACCCACGCCACGAGTACTTCCGCCGCATCCTCTGCAACCTGCTCGGCAACGATGTGGAAAACGGCGAACTGCCGGCCGACATGGAGCTCCTTGGCCGCATGGTGCAGGACATTTGCTACCGCAATGCCGAAGAGTACTTCGGCTTCCAGCAAGTGACTCAAGAGGCCTCGGTAGCCATCGAAGCGTAACCCCCTAAGAGCTCCGGCAACGTTCCCGCAAACGTTGCCGGAGTTTTTATTGGGCATAGCGGATTGTTCAGCCCCGTTTCCTGCCGATTTTGTCGGTAGACCTTTACCATTCAACCACCGAGGCCGTGCGAAACCACGGCGTCTTCGTCCCCGGAATGAAGCAGATTGTCACGTTTGGCGAAATCATGATGCGGCTCTCGCCGCCCTTGAACTACCGCTTGGAGCAAGCCTCGGCGCTGGAAGTCACCTACGGCGGCGGCGACGCCAACGTGGCCGCTTCCCTGGCCTGCCTGGGCCTGCCCGCCGCCCACGTTACCTGCTTCCCCGACCACCAACTGGGCCGCGCCGCCACGCAGCAGTTTCGCCGCCTCGGCGTGGATATGCGCCACGTGGTGTACACGCCCAACACGCGCCTCGGCCTGTACTTCCTGGAAGTCGGCTCCGCCTTGCGCGCCAGCACCATCGTCTACGACCGGTTCGATTCGGCTTTCGCCAAGCTAAATCCTGCTGATTTCAACTGGGAAGAAATCCTGAAGGATGCCCAGTGGTTTCACTGGACCGGCATCACGGCCGCCATTTCGGCCTCGGCCGCCCAGGCCTGCCGCGACGCCATTCAGGTGGCCCGCCGCCTCGGCATCACCGTCTCGGCCGACGTGAACTACCGCCGCAACCTGTGGCAGTACGGGCAGCGCGCCCAGGACGTAATGCCGGGCCTCGTAGAAGGCTGCGACGTGGTAGTATGCTCCGAAGGCGATGCCGAAGACCTGTTTGGCATCAAAGCTGACGAAAGCGCTGAAAACGGCTTCGCTTCCATGGCCGAAAAGCTGATGCAGCGGTTTCCGCAAATCAAGCAGGTAATGGCTACCAAGCGCAAAACCCAGAGCGCCTCGCACGAGCGCATCAAGGGCATGCTGGTGGAAGCCGGCAAGGGTTACCAGCAAACGCCTTACTACGACATCACGCCCGTGGTCGACCGCATCGGCGGCGGCGACGCGTTCATCGCCGGTTTCATCTACGGCGCGCTGAAGCTTGATTCCTCAGAGCAGGCGCTGGCTTTTGCCACGGCCGCTTCGGCCCTCAAACACACCATTCACGGCGACGTGAACCTCGTTACCGCTGCTGAAGTGGAGCACATCGTGGCGGGCAACGTCACCGGCCGTTTGCTTCGCTAATCTCTCATCCGACATCCCACCCGCCATGCCCTACGCTACCGACAACGCTCCTAAGATTTCTTCCGCCGACGTGCTGGCCCGTGTGCTGGAGGCCCCGGTAATCCCGGTGTTCTTTCACGCCGATGTGACGCACGCGCAACAGATCATCTCGGCCTGCTACGCGGGCGGCATCCGGGTGTTCGAATTTACCAACCGCGGCTCCAACGCCTTCGAGGTGTTCTCCAAACTGCGCGGCTACGTGCGCGAGAATTGCCCCGACATGCTGCTGGGCATCGGCACCATCTACAACGCGCAGGACGCGGAGGCCTTCATCCAGGCCGGCGCCGATTTCGTGGTGCAGCCCGTGACCACCGCCGACGTGGCCGCCATCTGCCGCCACCACGACGTGGCCTGGGTACCCGGCGTGATGACCCTGAACGAGATTTTCCACGCCACCCGCCTCGGCGCGCCGATGGTGAAGATCTTCCCCGGCAACGTGGTCGGCCCCGACTACGTGAAGGCCGTGCACGGCCCCATGCCCAAGGTGAAAATCATGGTGACCGGCGGCGTAGAGCCCACTACCGAAAGCCTCGGCGCTTGGTTTGGGGCCGGTGTGAGCTGCGTGGGCATGGGCTCCCAGCTCTTCAAGAACGCCGACGACCTCGACGCCCTCTCGGCGCGCATCGCCGATCTGATGGAATTTGTCAAAACCGTTAAACGCTAATCCGGCATGCCCACGACCACTCCTCAATCGTTGGTCAGCCCCGCTGGACCAGCTGTTAGCCCCTCCGGGCCCATCGGCAAATACCGGTGGACCATCTGCGCGCTCGTGTTTTTTGCCACCACGGTAAACTACCTCGACCGGGCCGTTATTTCGCTGCTGAAGCCCTACCTCGAAACTGAGTTTCGCTGGAACGACGCCGACTACGCCAACATCGAAATTGCTTTCAAAGTAGCCTACTCGCTGGGCATGGTAGGCGCAGGGCGCGTTATCGATAAGCTCGGTACCAAGATGGGCTACGCCCTCTCCACGCTGCTGTGGAGCCTGGCCGCCATGGGCCACGCGGCGGTGAGCAGCACGCTGGGTTTCAGCGTAGCCCGCGCCTTCCTGGGCGTGACCGAGGCCGGCAACTTCCCGGCCGCCATCAAGACCACGGCTGAGTGGTTTCCGCAGAAAGAGCGCGCCCTAGCTACCGGCATCTTCAACTCCGGTTCCAACGTGGGCGCTATCATTGCGCCGCTTACGGTGCCGCTTATCGCCGAGACGATCGGCTGGAAGTGGGCCTTCATTATTACCGGCGCCTTGGGCTTCGTGTGGCTGATTTTGTGGTTTATGTACTACGAAGTGCCCGCCCGCCAGGCCCGCCTGAACAAAGCTGAATTTGACTACATCCACAGCGACGTGGATGATATGGCTGCCGTTTCTGTCGAGACTCAGCCCAAGGTATCGTGGTTCCGGCTGCTGAGCTTCCGCCAAACCTGGGCCTTCGTGCTTGGCAAGTTCCTGACCGACCCCATCTGGTGGTTCTACCTGTTCTGGTTGCCCGACTTCCTGAACAAGCAATACGGCCTCAAAGGCACCAGCATTGCCTTGCCGGTGGCCATGGTGTACGTGCTGTCGAGCATAGGCAGCGTGGGTGGCGGCTGGATTCCGCTGAACTTCATCCGCCGCGGCTGGCCGGCCTTCCGCGCCCGCAAAACGTCCATGCTGCTCATCGCGCTGTGCGTGTTCCCCATTGTGTTTGCTCAGTACCTCGGGCAGATCAATATGTGGCTGGCCGTGCTGGTTATCGGCATTGCGGCGGCGGCTCACCAAGCCTGGAGCGCCAACATCTTCACCACGGTATCCGACATGTTCCCCAAGCGTACGGTAGCCTCCGTGACGGGCATCGGCGGCATGGCCGGTGGCTTGGGCGGCATCTTGCTGTCGGCCTTGGTACAGAAGCAGATGTTCGTGTACTACGAGAGCATCGGGCAGAAAGAAACGGCCTACTTCATCATGTTCCTGATCTGCGGCGGGGCCTACCTGCTGGCCTGGACGCTGATGCACTTCCTGGTGCCGAAGATGAAGCCTATCAACCTTGACACTCAACCCGCCGCCTAATTCGGCCAATCGACGATGAAACGACTGTTTTCGCTTACGCTTGGTGCCTTGCTGGTATTGATGCTGGCCGCCTTCACCACCGTTCATAGCCAATCAGGTAAGCCCTCCGCCAAGGATGCCGCGGCGGCCAAGGAAGTGGAAGCCCTGGAGCGGCAGCGCTTCGAGGCGCAGGTAAAGAAGGATTATGCCTTCTTGGAGAAAGCCTTTGCTGATGACCTGGTGTACACCCACTCCAACGGCAAGCAGAACGGCAAGACGGATTACATCCAGAGCATACGCGACGGCAAAAGCCAGTACGAAAAGATTGACGTGGAAGCGTTGAACGTGCGCGCTTACAACAACGGCCAAGCCGCCGTGGTGAACGGCACCATTACCATCACGCTGCCCAACAAGCCCGACGGCACGCCCAATCTGGCGTACCTGAAGTACGTGGTGGTGCAAATAAAAGACCCCAAAAAGGGGTGGCAAGTGGTGCTGTGGCAGTCGCAGAAACAGCCGGAAGCCAAATCGTAACGCCTTGTTGGTGTGTGCCTAAACGAACCGCGCCGCTTCTCCTAAAAGAGAAGCGGCGCGGTTCGTTTAACCGGAAGCGAGTAGGGCTTTTGTATTGACCTTAACCGCTTTGGTGAAAAACGTACGTATAAAACCGTGAACTGTAAGCCGCACGGCGATTGTGAGCAGGGGCTACCCGGGCCCTTGAACGGAGCAATCAGCCGTGCGCAAACTTTTGTTGCCCATGCTGCTCGATACCAAGCTACCCTTTAGCTACATCCTTAACCGCATCCGCCCCGACGTAATGCGGGTCCTGTTCATCTCGCTGGCGTTTCAGCTTCTGAAATGGTTTTTTGGCGCTTACCTGCCACCCATTCCGCTGCAGCTGCCTGCCATTTTGGGTAGCTCTATCTCACTGTTGCTCGCCTTCAAAATCAGCCAATCTTACGACCGGTGGTGGGAAGCCCGGCGCATTTGGGGCGCCATCGTCAACGACTCCCGCACGTTGGTGCTGCAGGTTAGTAGCTTCGTGAAGAGCGAGTTTTTGCGGCCTGCCGCAGGCGAGTCACCGCTGAAAGTGTTGGCTTATCGGCAAATAGCCTGGGTGTACAGCTTGGGACAAGCCTTACGCGGCCACGATGCCACGGCTGGCTTGGAGCCATATCTGAGCGAGGCAGAATACACCCAAATGCAAGGCCACAGCAACAAGCCCTTGGTGCTGCTGGCACTGCACACGCAGCAGTTGAAGGCCTTGTTTCAGCAGGACGCTATCAACCCCTTTCAACAAGTGCAAATCGATGCCACCTTGGTGCGCCTCTGCGAATCGATGGGCGCCTCCGAGCGCATCAAAAACACCATCTTCCCTACGAGCTACCGCCTGCTGGTCTACTTTTTTATTTACGTGTTCCTGTTTACACTTTCCCTTGGGCTGGTTGAAACCATTGGGCTGTGGGAAGTACCGGTGCTGCTGACTGTAGCTTCTACTTTCTTCCTGTTGGAGCGCACCGCCCGTTATCTGCAAGACCCCTTCAACAACAAGCCCACCGATACGCCCGTCACGGCCATTGCCCGCACCGTTGAAATCAACCTAAAGCAGCTGCTGCAGGAGCCTGATGTGCCGCAGCCGATGGCACCAGGGCCTTATTATTTGATGTGATTGGTAGACAAAGACTGTTGTATGGTCAATCAATGTTATTGATTGCCGGGTGATTGGGTACAAACGACAGCTCCCTTTTCGTAGTTGAGTTCCGAAACGCGAGGATCAACTAAGCTGTATTTGACTTCTGCGCAATCCCCAAGGCGGAGGCCTCTCTTCTTGAATGTTACTTCATACTTAGTGCCTGCCATGTCATAATAGCGGCATACTACTTCGGTAGGACCTGTTCGCAGCCCCGGAGGCTTACCAACCCAGATTATTTTTCCTCGGGTAACAGCGTATTGCTTCATCTTCTCTCGTTTTGAGAAGTAAGACTGTACGCACGCAAAACACAGAAGTACAAGGGCCACACGAAGGCAAACCCGCCATATCCTGTTAAACCTACTATTCCCCTGCTTACGTAGGCTCTTTGCTGTATTCACCAGAATAAGGAGACTTAATTAACGGTGAAGCGAGGGTTGCAACCGGAGCACTGTAGCAGGCAGAGGGCGAAACTAAAGTTGCGCAACGCTACGAGTTTTTGATAGCTCGAACAGCGCAAGAAAGCTGTATAAGTCGGGTTTGCTAGCGGAAATAAGAAAGTCGAAACTGTATGACGCCTAAAGTTTCAATGAATGGACAATGCGCTGTTCTTGACTTCTATAAGCTGCTTAAATAACACAAAACGCGCTTCCCTAATGAAAGCGCGTTTTTTAGTAGCCGCGACGGGAATCGAACCCATATCAAGCGTTTAGGAAACGCCTATTCTATCCGTTGAACTACGCAGCCAAAAGGTACCGTCTACAAAGATAATCCGAAACCCTAGCGTGACAAGGTGCGACCACGCAGCCGCGGGCATATATCCTGCCGCGGGCTGGGTCCGTATAGGCGTCGTCGGGCGCTGTTGCTGCGGCCCACTTCCGTTAGCGCCTTATATGAGTTTACTAGATGATCTACGGGCGGAACGCCGTTTGGCCGGCGTCCGCCAAGCCGATGCTGCGGCCGATGATACGCAGCCTGCCCTGCTGCTGATTCCCGATATCAGCGGCTTCACGCAGTTTATTGAGGAGGCCGACCACCCGCAGGCCCCGCACTTGGTAGCTGACCTGCTGGAAATCCTGATCGAAGCCAACATCCTGGACTTGGAAGTGGCCGAAATTCAAGGCGACGCCATTCTCTTTTACCGCCTGGGCGAGCCGCCTTCCGTGGCTGAGATGGTGGAGCAGTGCCGCCGCATCTTCCTTGATTTTCAGAACTACCTGCGGCTGGTGGCCCGCGATACTGACTCGGAGCTGGGAATAACACTGCACGAAATCGGCCTTACACTCAAAATCATTGGGCACTACGGCCGGGTGAGCGTGGCCGAAATCCGGGAATTCACCAAGCTGCTAGGGCGCGACGTGATAGTGGCCCACCGCCTGCTCAAAAACAACGTGTCCGGCTCGGAGTACATCTTGCTCACCGAAGGCTACCTCCAAACGCAGCCACCGGAGGCCGTTGCGCGGTGCTTCAGCTGGACACGGTTGCAGCACAGTGCAGCCGTGTACGAGCACCTGGGTGAAATCAGCTACCGCTACGCCTACCTTACGCCCTTGCGCCTGCTGCTGCACACCGAAGGCGACAACGGCCGATTGCCTTCCACGGGCCGCATCAAGATGAAACGCATGGTGCGCGTGCCCGCTGCCTTTGCCCTGCGCGTAGTGAGCAATCTGCGCTTGCGGCCGCATTGGCTGGCCGGTACTACGGCCGTGCACTACGACGTCACCAAGGCCCACCGACCCGGCGCCAACTACAAGCTGGACCTCTACAACGGCCAGATTGACCTGCAGGCCGTGCAGCGCATCGTAGCTCCCGACCACATTGAGTACGTGGAGAAAGTGTCGCACTGGCGGCTGTTTCCCAATGCTTTGCTGTTTTTCTACCTGGAAGAAGTAGACGCCGAGCATTGCCTGCTGAGCGTGGAATTCCGGTACGGCCACGTGGCTAGCTCGTACCGCGTAATCCGCCGCGGCCAGCTGCGCCGCCTGCGCCGCTGGCTGGCCATTTCTCTGCGCCAGCTTGCCGAACTGTGCGAAAAAATGAAGCGTTGATGCACGACGCTCGCGTACTGATGAAGAAAATTAGGCAGTGGGTGCAGTGAAGTCCTAAAGGGCTTCACTGCACCCACTGCCTAATCCCGCTAACTAAGAAAGTCAGCGCATTAGCTCTTGTACAGCATCACAATGGCGAAGGCCAGAGCTGTCAGAATCAGGCCAATCATGAAGATGGTGTAGCTGATGCGGAGCAGGCGGTATTTGCGGGTCAGCACTTCGCCCAAGTAATAGATGTCCGTCACCATGTTGGTGTACAGCAAGTCCTTGTTGCGCATCAGCTCGTGCATGCCTTCCTGGAAGTTATCGAGGCTGAGCTTGGTGAAGTTGCCGAAGAATAGCAGGTTTACGCGGCGGTTGGTGGCAATCTGGGGCGAGCGACGCAGCCACTTAAAGCTGGTCACGTCGGGCTGGGCCGATAGGATGGACGTAACCACTGAGCCCAGGGCCGTGGCCACCAGCAGGGCCATGGGAATGGCCAGTACCGGATTCTTGGTAAAAGCCGGTCCGATCTGCGAGGTCTTGGCTCCGAGGTAGGTGATGATAACCGACAGCAGCACCGTGTTCAGGCTGATCATCATGTTGGCCTTTTGGTCGGCCATCTGCGAGAGGCGAATGTGCTGGTTGTAAGTGGAGCGAAACATCGTCTCCACGCCGCGCTTGCCTTCGGCAAAGCCTTCCGACTTCTCCTGCTTTTTCTTTTCCTTTTTCTCGATTTTTTTGAGCTGGTCGCGCTGCTCCTTGATGTTGACCTTCAGCTGCTCCTGGTAGCGCTGCGTCCCGACCTCGGTGAGGTACTGGTGCTGCATCAGGAAATCAAGCTGGTACTCGGCCCATTCCTTGTTGCTGAACACCCGACCTTGTGTGGCTTCCCACTCGGTACGCAGCAGCTCGGCATCGGCCATACAATCTTCGCGGCCGAGGTTGCTCATGTCGGCGTCCACCATCAGCTGCTGCAGCACGGTGGTGCGCGGCTCGTTGCGGTGGGTGCTGCGGATAATTTCCTTCACCACCTCTATGCGGTCGACTGGGTAGCCCTGGGCTTGTAGCCACTGCTCGGCCAACTCCATGCTACGGTACTCGTGGCCGTCGTAACGGTCGAGGTAGCCCGTATCGTGAAACCACGCGGCCAGGATCAGGGCCTCGTGGTCGGCTGGGGCGAGGCCGGCGGCTTCGCCCAGGGCAGCGGCTTCCTTGGCTACGGTGTTGGTGTGCCTGAAACTATGGTATACCAGCTGGCGGGGCAGCTGCTGATCAAAAAGCTGCTCAATGTAGGCCTTGGCTTTCTTGACAATTTCGGCCTTGGCCGGTTTGAGAGTAGGAGTCGTTTCCATTGACGGAGAAAGGAGGTCAGGCGAGGTGGCGCCCTGTATGGGTGTAGAACGCAAGCGCGGCCGTCGGGTTCCGTCTTAAGCTCAACCGCAACGGTGCCGCCTGCGTAACGACCCTAGCCCAACGCCGCAGCGTCGGGCTGCGTACTGGCACTGTATAATAGTGCCCGCTTTTTTTGAGCCGCTGCGGCGGCTGTTCGTTGCTTGTACCTGCACGCCCTTTGTATATGACCCGACCTCTCCTGACTAGCCTGCTGCTGCTGGTCGGTAGCCTGTTTTGGCAGCCGCTTGCGGCTCAGCATGGCAAAACCCAGACCGCTCACCCCGAGCGCCCCAACTACCGGGGCATTGGTAAAGACTGGGAAAAACAGACCCCGCCCGACAGCTCTCAGTTGCGCTACTCCGTGTTTCTGATTGGCGACGTTGGCGCGCCCATCCTGCCCGACAAGGGCGGCGAGCCTTCCCTGAACTTCATGCGCCGCGAGATTCTGAAAGCCGGCGAGCGAAGCACCGTCGTGTATCTCGGCGACAACATCTACGAGTACGGCCTGCCGCCCGTGGGCGCCTACGACCGCAAAGTGTCGGAAGACCGCCTGATTACGCAAATCGATGTGCTGCGTAACTACCGCGGCGAGAAGTACATGATTCCCGGCAACCACGACTGGAAGCAGGGGCTGCCCGGCTCGGTGGATCAGGTTATCCGGGCGCAGGTGTTCATCGAAGACTACATGAACAAAGACTCGGCGGCCTTTACGCGCACCGGACCCTTCTACGTGCCCGCCAACGCCTGCCCCGGGCCTTATGAAATCCTGGTGCAGGACAACCTGGCCATCATTGCCATCAACTCGCAGTGGTTTTTGCAAACCCGCGAGCGGCCCTACGGCTCCAACAGCGGCTGCGGCGTAGCCAACGAAACGGACTTCTTCGTGCAGCTGGAGGACCTGATGGCCAAGCACCGCAACAAGAACGTCGTCGTGGTGGGGCACCACCCCATCTTCTCCGACGGGATTCACGGCGGCTACTTTACCCTGGCCGACCACATCTTCCCGATCAGCATCGTTTATAAATACGCCTTCCTGCCGCTGCCCATAATTGGCTCGATTTACCCCTTTGCGCGCAAGTACGGCGGCATCTCGCAGGATATACCGCACCCCTTGTACCAGCAGTACAAGAAGGGGCTGATGGACGTGTTTCAGAAATACCCAAACACCATCTACGCCGCCGGCCACGAGCATAACCTGCAGTACTTCAAAGTCGGCGACTTGCACCACATCGTATCGGGCTCGGGCTGCAAAACCCAGCACGTGCGCACCGGCCGCGACGGCGACGCCATCTTCTCCGACAAAGAGAAGGGCTTTGCCCGCGTGAACTACTACCAGAACGGCGAGGTATGGACGGAGTACTGGATTCCCAATGAGACCGGTCAATCGGGCCGCTTGGTATTCCGGCAGGCGCTCTATGCCAAGCAAGCCATTGCTGGTGATGCGCCCACCGCGCCAACCGTCGACCCGTTCAATGTGAACATTCCGGGCCGCCCCAACTTTACGGACTCCACCGTGACGGTGGCCGTGAACACGCGCTACGCCAAGCGCGGCGGCCTTCACCGCACGCTGTTCGGCAACCACTACCGGGCCGAGTGGGCTACGCCAGTGAAGTTTCCGGTGCTGGATTTGGCCAATGAGCGCGGCGGACTGGAGGCCTACCGCATCGGCGGCGGCAAGCAAACGGCTTCGTTGAAAATGCGCAACGAAGAAGGCCGCAACTACACCTTGCGCAGCCTCGACAAGGACCCCGCGGCGGTGCTGCCGGAAGCTCTGCGCGAAAGCGCTGCCCGCGACATTCTGCAGGATCAGATTTCAGCCCAGCACCCGTACGGTGCGCTGGTGCTGCCGCCGCTGGCCAGTGCGGCTGGTATTCTGCACACCAATCCCGAGTTGCGCTACGTCCCCCGCGACCCGCTGCTGGGCCAGTACCTGGCGCGCTTCGAAAACACGCCCGTGCTTTTGGAAGAAGATGCTAAGGATGACCAGAGCAACGTGGCTTCTCTGGGCTACGCCCGCAACCTGGTGGGCACCGACCGCGTGCTGGAACGCCTCCGCCAAGACAATGACAACAAGATCCGGCCGAAGGCCTTTGCCCGCACCCGCTTGTTTGATATGTGGATTGGCGACTGGGACCGGCACGAGGACCAGTGGCGCTGGGCTGAGGTGAAGGACGAGGATGGAGACCGAACCTTTACGGCTGTGCCCGAAGACCGCGACGTGGTATTCTTCAAGGGCGACGGATTCTTTCCGTGGCTGGCGCGCCGCAAGTGGGCCATCCGCAACTTTCAGAATTTCGGCAGTGACTACGCCGATTGGAAAGGCCTGAACCTGACGGCTCTGGCCAACGACCGGGTATTCCTGGGTGAAGTATCGAAAGCAGACTGGGTAAAAACGGCCGAAGACATGAAGGCGCGTCTCACCGATCAGGTGATTGACGAGGCGTTGCGCACCCGCTGGCCCGCCGAGATATACCAGCTGCACGGTCCGGAAATAGCCGCTAAGCTTAAAAGCCGCCGCGACCTGCTGCCTCAGTTGGCTGCCGACTATTACGAGCTGCTGAATGAGAAAGTGGAGATAAAAGGCAGCGAAAAGCAGGAACGCTTCACCATCGAGCGTCTGCCCGACAACAAGACGCGTGTGCTGGTAAAGAAAGTCAACAAGGAAGGCAAAGCCACCAAGACACTCTGGGACCAGACCTATGACGGCCGCACCACCAAGGAAATTCGCGTGTATGGCTTGGCTGGCAACGACAGCTACCGCGTCACCGGCAATGTGCCCCGGGGCATTCGGGTGCGCATCATCGGGGGCGTAGATCGGGACACCATCATCGACGAAAGCCGCGTGGGCGGCGCCCTGCTGCGCCCGCACTCCCTGCAGGTGTACGATGCCGACACGGGCAACGTAATCCGCCCGGGCCGCGAAACGCGCCTGCGCCTGCAGCCCGGCACCGATGTCAGCCAGTACGACTACGCCTCGCGCACCGACCGCAAGGATTACAAGCTGCCGTACTTCGGACCTTCGCTGTTCTTCGGTTTCAACATTGATGACCGGCTGTTTTTCGGTGGCGGCGCTACTTACCGCACCTATGGTTTCCGCCGCGAGCCTTTCGCTACGGAACAGACGCTGGTGGCCAACTACGCGCCCACTTACCGCGCCTACAACGTGCGCTACACCGGTACCTTCACCGATGTAATAGGCAAGTACGACCTGCTGATCAACAGCCAGCTCT
Source organism: Hymenobacter sp. FMD4 (assembly GCF_058932745.1). NCBI lineage: Bacteria > Pseudomonadati > Bacteroidota > Cytophagia > Cytophagales > Hymenobacteraceae > Hymenobacter > Hymenobacter sp. FMD4. The sequence continues at coordinate 13,208 of NZ_JBZYWH010000019.1, read as the reverse complement.
ACGGCCCGCAGCTGCTCTATAACTACTTCGGCAAAGGCAACGATACCCGCAACGAAGCCCAGCGCGACGACCGCGGCGACACCAATAACCGGCTCATCACCCGCGACTACCGCATCCGCTTTTCGCGCTTCGCTTTCCAGCCCACGCTGGAGCGCAACCTGTTCAGCTTTCTGAAATTCGGCATCGGGCCGCAGTACGATCAGTTTCGCGTATCGCGCGACGAGGTGGGGCAGAAACTGGCCGAGGGGCTGGATGCCGACGGCAACGGGGTGAGCGGAGCCGCCATCGGTATTCGGGCTTCCGATTTCCAGACCAACCGCTACCTCGGTGCCCGCGCTTACCTGAGCCTCGACGCCAGCTCTTCGCCTAAAAATCCGCGCATCGGATTGCGCTGGTTTAACTCGGTGGAGTACAACCGCCAGATTCACGGCGAAAACCTGGACTTCTCACGCCTGACTTCGGAAGTGCGTTTTTACGTGACGCCTAACTTCCCGTTCCAGCTCACCTGGGCGGGGCGCATCGGCGGGGCGCGCAACATCGGCGACTACCGCTTTTACCAAGCCAATACCCTCGGTGGCACCACCAACCTGCGTGGCTACCGCCGCACCCGTTTTGCGGGCCGCGGCACGCTGTACGGCAACGTGGAGGCCCGTTTGCAGCTCTTTACCTTCAACGCTTACCTGGTGCCCGGCAAGTTCGGCATCCTGGGCCTGGCCGATGCTGGCCGGGTATACAGCACCGAGGATCAACGCACGGGCCTGCGTGCCTTCCACAACGGCGTAGGCGGTGGCATTTGGGTCGATGTGCTGAAGCAGGCCGTCATCAATGCCACCTACACCGTGGGCGAAGAGCGGTTGATTAACGTCGGGTTCGACTTCCTGTTTTAACCACACCGAGGCGTGAGTCGCGCCTCGGTTTGCTGGGCTCCGCCAGGGCATTTCGATGGCCGTATTCCTGCTGACAGGGACGGACCAACGGGATGAGCTGGCGGGGCTTCGGCTTTCTGGCACTTCCCTCATTTTCGAGCCGCGCAATTTGCCGTTGCATCTCAGCCATCGAGGTTAATAACACGTTAAAGGCAGGAAGCTTTATGTAGCGCTTCGTTCGCCTTAGACCGTTTTTTGCACTTCAGCATGCCCCATCATATTCTCAAAGGGCTGTGGCGCAGCTTGCGCCCGGGCCGTTGGTTACCATTGTTACTGCTGGCCCCCGCAGCGGCTTACGCGCAGGAAAGGCCGCCGCGCACGCCGGTGTACCCGGCCCCGGCTCCGCTGGCCACTGATAGCACACGCTACGGCTCGGCCGGGCGGAGCCAGGAATTTGCCGTGCCCTCGGTGCTGGGCATGGGCCCAAGCAAAGGCATAGTAGCGCACCACGAGCGCCTCGGCAACTTTCGGGTAAACACCGAGCTCAACGACCGCAACCCGCAAGGGCAAGCCAGCAACACCGTTACCAAGAACGCACGCTCGTTTATCAAGGCCTACGCGCCGCTGCTCAATAATCCGCACCTGAAGCTGATTCTGGGTATCAACTACGACCGCGAGGAATTTCAATTTGAGAACCCAGACGCGTCGCCTTTCTACCGCAACCTCGAAGACAAAGGCCTGAAGGTACTCGGCACGCAGCTGGCCGTCATTCGGCCCGTCGATGAGGTACACTGGTACGTAGCGCGCATCAAGGGCGAGCTAAACGGTGACTACACGTCCCGCGAGTTGACGGTGGGCGACTACCTGAAGATGTCGGCGGAGTTTATCTACGGTTGGAAGCGGAGCCCCAACTTCGCGTGGGGCATTGGCGGGCAGTTGGGCTACACCTTCGGGCGGCAGAGTATTTACCCTGTAATCTTGTACAACCGCACGTTCAACCCGCGCTGGGGCGTGGAGTCGCTGTTTCCGGCCCGCGTGACGCTGCGCTACAATGCCTCGCGCAGCACCCTGTTGTACGCCGGTTACACCGTCGACGGGATGAACTACAACATCAAGCTGCGCGAACCGCTGGAAAACGGCTTGCGCACCGTGATTTTGCGCCAGACCGAACTAAAACCCCGCGTACGCCTCGAACGCGAGATTTATGACTTCCTGTGGTTTGGACTGGAAGGCGGCTACCGCTACAACGCCAATTTCAACGCCCTCGACGAAGAAGCCAATCAAGGTTTCAGCCTGTTCCGCCGCGGCCGGCGCCCGCGCATCATCGATAATACCTTGGGCGGTGCGCCTTACGCCAGCATCGAGATATTCCTGGTGCCGCCGCGTAAGTTTTTGAATAAGTCGTCCAACCAGTAAGGCTCGGCAACGCGGAAAGGGTTTTGCGTTACTGCCGATACATCCCGACATGCAAAATGCCCGCGCCGAGACGCGGGCATTTTGCATTTATGTGCTCTAAAGCAGCCTAGCTGTGGTGCCTTTACTTTGACTTCGTCGAGGCGGGTTTGCGGTTCTTCAGGTATTCGTAGGTGGCTAACTGGGCCTGCACAGGCGGCTCGCCGGCTTCCGCTCCAATCAGTTGGTTTTGCCAGTCGCGCGACTTGGTGTTGTCGCGGCGCTGCAAGTCCAGCAGGTCACGCACTTCGCGGCGGACGTCGAGGTCGTAAAGCGGGAAAGCTACTTCCACGCGGCGGCTGAGGTTGCGCCCCATCCAGTCGGCAGAGGCGATGTACACCTGCTCCTCACCGCCGTTGCCGAACACGTACACGCGGGCATGCTCCAGGTAGCGGTCCACAATGCCACGCTGGGTGATGTTGCTGCTTTGGCCCTCCACGCCGGGTACCAGGCAAGAAATGCCCCGGATAAGCAGCTCTATTTGCACGCCGGCTTCGCTGGCCTCGTATAGCTTTCGAATCATCTCCTCATCTTGCAGCGCATTCAGCTTCAGAATGATGTAAGCTTTCCTGCCGGCTTTGGCCTGTTTGATTTCTGCATCGATAAGCGCGTTCAGGCGCGTGCGCAGCTCAAACGGGGCTACCAGCAAGTGCTCAAACGCCCCGGGTGGGCGTAGGCTGCGGAAGAAATCAAATACGCGCAGCACTTCCGTGGTCAGCCGGGCATCGGCCGTAAACAGGCCGTGGTCGGCGTATACGTGCGCGGTGTCTTCGTTGAAGTTACCGGTGCTCAGGTACGCGTAGTGCCGCGGGTGCTCCGCTTCGGTGCGCGTGATGAGCAGCAGTTTGGAGTGCACTTTCAGATCGGGCACGCCGTAGATGACAGTAGCGCCGGCGCGCTCCAGCTTTTCGGCCCAGCGGATGTTGGATTCTTCATCAAAGCGCGCCTTCAGCTCCACCACCACCGTTACACGCTTGCCGTGTTGGGCCGCTTTGAGCAGGGCTTTGGCCACGGCACTTTTATCGGCCACCCGGTACAGGGTGATGGCCACATCGGTTACGGCCGGATCTTTAGCGGCTTCGCGAATCAGGCGCGTGACGTAGTCAAACGATTGGTACGGGAAGTGAATGAGTTGGTCGCGCTCGGCAATAACGGCCAGCATACTTGCGTCCTTGCTGCGCGGCAGCGTGGGGTGCGGCAGTGCGGGCTGCGGCGAATACTGCAGCTCCTTCAGCCCGAAGCCTGGAAAACCGAAGAAGTCGCGGAAATTGTGGTAGCGGCTGCCGCGCACCAGTTCGCCCGGCCCGATGCCGGTTTTTTGCATGATGGCACGCAGCACCGGCTGCGGCATGGTCGGATCGTAGAGCAGCCGGGCCGGGTAGCCGGTTTCGCGTTTCTTCAGGCTGCTCTTGATTTTGGCCAGCATGTTGCCGGATACTTCCTCTTGAATGTCTAGCTCCGCATCGCGCGAAATCTTGATGCCGTGCACCTCAATGCCATGATATTTAGGGAACAGCTCGTGCGCGCAGCTGCGAATCACATCGTCCAGAAACATCACGTAGCGCTCATCGCCCTCGGTCGGTAGCTCCACAAAGCGGCCGCCGTGGCGCTTGGTGGGCAGTTCCATCACCAACACGCGCTCCTCATCCTCCGTCTTTTTGCCTTTGTGGTGGCCGGTGAGGTAAAAGGTGAGGTACACGGTCTGGTCCTTTAGAAAAAGGTGGTGCAGGTTGTCGTCGAGCACGATGGGGGAGAGCAGATCCTGCACCTGCTCGCGGAAGTAATCCTGGACCCAGCGCCGCTGTTCGTCGGTGAGGTCTTGCTCGGTGATGAGGTGGATGTGGTGGCGTTGCAGCTCGGGCAGCAGCTGCGTGCGGAACGTTTCGCCGAACTGCTCCTGCTGCCGGCTCACTTCGGTTAGTACTTTCTGCAGCTGTTCGGTCGGGTCCTCGCCGAGCTTTGCGCGCGTTTTGCGCTTCAGATTTTGGAGGCGGCGCATGGTGGCCACACGCACCTTGAAGTACTCATCGAGGTTGGAAGAAAAGATGGCCAGAAACTTCAAGCGTTCCAGCAACGGCACTTCCGGGTTTTGGGCCTCTTGCAGCACCCGGGCATTGAAAGTAAGCCAGCTCAGCTCACGGTCATGCAGCGTCGACTCGGGGGCTGGGGAGGGAATGGCTTGGGGCATAGGGGCAGTAGTGTATTGGGAAAGCGGGGCAGGCGGTCCGAGCTCGGAGTTTACCCTTTTGCCGCTTCATCGGTTGGCTTTTAATCGTGGGAGTTCTTCGGATAATCGAAGAAGTACAGCTCGGCGTTGGAGCGGTGCACCTCGGCCCAGCTGTTAGCATGAAAGTGCAGGCAGGCAATGGCCGCCGTGGGCATGTCCTGTACCTGGTTCGGGGACAGTAGGTTTACCGTTTCCGTCATGGTAGGGTTGTGGCCGGTCATCAGTACGGAGTTGGCTTCGTCGGGTAGTTCCCGGATGATGTCAACTAGGCGGTCGGCATTGGCCTCGTAGATGCCATCGATAACCTGAATACGCTCCGGCGGATACTGCAGCTCCTTGGCCACCAGCGCTGCGGTGCTCAGGGCCCGCACAGCCGGGCTGCTCACCAGCAGATCCAACTGAATGTTGCGCCCAGCCAAAGCCTGCCCCATATGGGGTGCGTCTTCGCGGCCGCGGTTGTTCAAAGGACGCTCTTTATCGCTCAGGCCTTCGAAGTTCCAGCTCGACTTGGCGTGGCGCATCAGGTACAAAATTTTCATGGGAATGCTGGAGCTTGGGGTGTGGGTTTCTTTACTCTGCCGCAGCCAAAATAGTTGTTGTTCGGTCTCGGGCAGCCGGCAAAAAAAGCCCGCCCCGCCGGGAGGCGGAGCGGGCTCGTTTTCTAGCTCGGAAAGGCAGCGAAGGTTACTGCTTCACGAAGCGCTGGTGTATCACTGTGCCACCGTCCTGGAGGCGCAAGGTGTACACGCCAGCGGGTAGGTTTTGTACTTCCAGCATACCGGAGCCGTCGTAGCGCACTTGCTTCATGCTGGCACCGCGTACGTCCAGTACTTCTACCTGTACTTCGGCCGCTTTGTGGGCGGCGGGCAGCACCAGGTTCAGCACGTCAGAAGTCGGGTTCGGGAACAGCTTGTAGTCGGCGGCCGTGGCTTGGTCGGGGGCGCTGGTGCGCAGGCCGCCGGTCACGTTAATAGAGTAGTCCTCGGTTTCGCCGTAGCTGTAAGAGTTGCAGCTGGTGGTGGCCGAGTTGTCGCTCATTACCACGCGCAGGCGGGTTTTGCCTGACTTAGCCGTGGTGGGTACGGTAAACACGCTGCTCAGCGTGGTGGCCGCGTTGCTGGAGCGGCTGGCTACCAGTTCGCCCGAATCGGTGAAGTCGCCGTCCTGGTTCCAATCGATGTAGATCTTCCAGTACTCGGTATAAGCCGTGGAAGCAAAGCCAGCCGAGTAGTAGATGGTTTGCGACGAGCCGGCGGCCACCGAGGTGCTTAGTGCCGTGCCGTTATAGTAGCCGGCATCCTTTGACGACGAACGGTTGATCGAGCCCAGTTGCACCAGGTCAACCCACTCGTAGCTCACGTTCGTGCCCTTCGAAGCGCAGTACGTGGGCGTGGTAGTGGTAGGCGTGGTGCCGCCATCAGAGGTCAGCAGCGAGGCGCGGGCACCTCCCGTGGCAAACAGTGCGTTCATGCGCGACGACTGGCCCGTGGAGAACATGTACATGCAGGCGTCGTCGGTGTAGTCCATGTAGTTCATGAACATGTCGCCGTTCGGGCCATTGGAGCAGCTCACCTTCGGGAAGCTGGGGCAGCCGTAGTTCTGGCCGGCTTGGTTCGGGGTGTCCGAAACCTGGTCCGAGCCCGTGCAAGCTCCGCTGTCGTCGCCCCAGATGTGGCGCAGGTTCAGCCAGTGACCCACTTCGTGGGTGCCCGTGCGGCCCTTGTTGAAAGGCGCTACGGCCGAGCCACCGCGACCAAAAGCCGTGGTAAGGATAACGACGCCGTCGGTGGCGGCGGCACCGCCGGGAAACTGCGCGTAACCCAGCACACCGCCGGAGAGGTTGCACACCCACAGGTTCAGGTATTTGCCCGCCGGCCAGGCGTCGCTGCCGCCCGAGCTGGAATACTTCATCTGGTCGTCGGTACCCCAGGAGGTGCGCGTCGTCGACTTACGAATGACGCCGGAGGTGGCATTGCCGTTGGGGTCGCGCTTGGCCAGCACGAACTCAATGCCGGCGTCGGCGGCCAGGCCCGCGAAAGCCGATGGAACGCTTGTGCGGTCGGCGTTGAGTTTGCGGAAGTCCTCGTTCAGTACCGCAATCTGCGACTGAATCTGGGCATCCGAAATGTTCTGGGCCGTGGTGTTGTACAGCACGTGCACCACTACTGGAATGGTAATCACGGCGCTGGTGCGCTGCGCCGTGGTCGGATTGGCTTCGAAGTCCCGCGTTTGGGCCTCGATAGCCGCCATGCGCTGCGCCATTCCAGGGTCGGCAGCCAGTCGGTGGGTAAGGTTGTCCATGGTCGCGCAGTTGCGCGTCGACTGGGCTTGTACACCAGTCGTCCATAGACTTAAGCAAGCTAAAGCAGCGTAGAACGTTTGCTTCATGTGGAGTGGTTTGGTAGTGGAGAAAGAGGGGAAGGGCTGGGAATCTTTAAATTTGGGCTGACAATTATTGTAAAATTGTTGGTTAAAGCAATTGAATGTTAATAAATTTTTATTATTCTGTATTGTGAGGTTGTGGCAGTTAGGACATGTCAAGCAGAACGGTACTTTTGCGCCTCAATTATTAATATATAAGTTTAATGATATAACCTTGTATTCAAGCTTGCCTGAAAATGGCATTGAAGATCAATGCTTTAATGGGCGGGGTTTTAATCGAGAAAGTCAAAGCCATACAAAAGCCGGCCCTAGATGAAGGCCGGCTTTTGTATTCGGCTCAAATGCTTACTCCTTCACGAAGCTTTGCTGTGAGATATGCTCGCCAGTGGTGATGGTGATGCGGTATAGCCCTTTGTTGAGGCCCTGCACATCGAGTTGGCCGCTGCCGGCATCGTAACGAACGTTCTTCATGACCTGGCCATGGATATCATATACCGTTACGGTAGCGTTGGTCGTGGCGCGGCTGGCACCCTGTTCCGTCAGGTTCAGCACGCTGCTGGCGGGGTTGGGGTACAAGGCATACTGCGGAGCGGTGGCCGTGCGCGGTGCGGTGCCGCCGTTCGAGGTCAGCAGCGAGGCGCGGGAACCACCCGTGCCAAACAGTGCATTCATGCGGGCCGACTGGCCGTTGGTGAACATGTACATGCACCGGTCATAGGTGTAGTCCATGTAGTTCATCCACTGGTCGCCGTTCGGGCCGTTGGAGCAGGTTACTTTGGGGAAGCTGGGGCAGCCGCTGTTAGAAGTTTGCTGGGTTGGCGTATCGGCCACAAAGTCATTGCCGCAGGTGGCATCGCCCCAGATGTGGCGCAGGTTCAGCCAGTGACCCACTTCGTGCGTGGCCGTGCGGCCCTTGTTGTAGTTGCTGGCAGCACCACCGGGTACCGAAGAGTACAGGCATACCACGCCATCGGTAGCAGCAGCGCCACCGGGGAACTGTGCGTAGCCGAGCAGACCTTGGCCGAGGTTGCATAGCCACAGGTTCAGGTACTTATCACGCGGCCAAGCGTCGCTGCCACCTTTGCTGGTGTACTTCACAAAATCGTTGGAGCTGAACGAACGGGTTTTCGTTGAGCGACGGACGATGCCTGTGGTAGCGTTGCCGTTGGGGTCGCGCTGGGCCAGTACAAACTGAATGTTGGTGTTGGCTGCATCACCGGCAAAGGCCGCCGGCACCAGGCTGGCATCGGCATTGGCTTTGGCAAAATCCTCATTCAGTACCCGGATCTGGGCCTCGATTTGCGAAAGCGGCACGTTCTGGGCCGTGGTGTTGTACACCACGTGCACCACTACTGGAATGGTGATTACGGCGTTGGTGCTGCGCTGCAGCATCGGGTTCGATTCGTAAGCGCGGGTGTGGGCTTCAATATCAGCCAAACGCTGGCGGCGGGCCGGATCGGCGGCTAGCTGTGCTTCCAGCACTTCCATAGTCGCGCACTGGCGGCCGGCCAGTTCGGTTACCGGCCCAAACGGAGCGGGAGCAGCCTTGCGGGTCTGCTCTTGGGCTGCCAGCGGCAGCGTCATCCCGAAGCCCATGCCCATGAAGGCAATAGCGTAGAAAATTCTTTTCATAAAATGTGGTTTGGTTGGGAATGTGTGTTGGAAGGAACTAAAATCCAAGGACAAGATTTTTACAGAAATTCAAATTATTAAGTTGTCTGATTTTAAATTCAATAATTTATATGTGTTTATCCATTAAACCATACCAGAATTCAGAAATCTGGCTTTGCGCGGTGTATAGAAGGTTTCGGTACCAAGAGGAGCTTTAGAAAGCTCAAAAAAAATCTTTGCTTGAGGCAAAAAAAGCGGTCGACAATTCAAGATTGCCGACCGCCAACAGGGTAACCATCAGGGGCTATTCAGTCGAGTATGCACTCAGGTCTGCAAAGGGCGGATGTCCTGGGTAGTTCTTTTCGTACAGCCCGCGTAGGTGACGCGCCACCATGGCCCGCAGCTCGTCGATGTTAGTGCGCTCCTGCGCCGAAATAAATATGACCGGATCGTGCAGGCGGGCCATGTAGCTGGCTTGCAGCTGCTCCAGGGTAGGGCGGTGCTGTACGTCGTCGGCGTGGTGCAGGTCTTCGTCGCGGTCGGGCTCCACGTCGTGCAAGTGGGCGGCCGGGTCCACATCGGTGCTGTACTGGTCAATTTTATTAAACACCAGGATGGTCGGCTTTTCGGCTGCGCCGATGTCCTTAAGCGTGTCGTTGACCACCTGAATGTGCTCCTCGAACATGGGGTGCGAAATGTCCACCACGTGCAGCAGCAAATCGGCTTCCCGAATCTCGTCCAGCGTCGATTTAAAGCTTTCGATCAGGCGGGTGGGCAGCTTGCGGATAAACCCAACGGTGTCGGACAACAGGAAAGGCACGTTTTCGAGCACCACCTTGCGCACCGTGGAATCGAGGGTAGCAAATAGCTTGTTTTCGGCAAACACATCGGCGCGACTGAGCAGGTTCATCAGCGTGCTTTTGCCCACGTTGGTATAGCCCACCAAGGCTACGCGCACGATGCCGGTGCGGGCTTTGCGCTGGGTCTGGCTTTGCTTGTCGAAGTCCTTAAGCTGCTCCTTCAGCAGGGTTATTCGGTCGCGCACCACGCGGCGGTCTGTTTCGATTTCTCGTTCACCCGGGCCACGCATGCCCACGCCACCGCGCTGGCGCTCCAAGTGGGTCCAGAGACCAGTGAGGCGGGGCAATAGGTACTGGTACTGAGCCAGTTCTACCTGGGTGCGGGCTGTAGCCGTTTTGGCGCGCGCCGCGAAGATGTCCATGATCAGCAGCGTGCGGTCAAGGATTTTGACCTTCAGCTCCTTTTCCAGGTTGCGCAGCTGCGAGGGGGATAGGTCGTCGTCGAAAATGACCACGTTGGTGCCGTGGTGCTGCACGTAAGCGCGAATTTCCTCCAGCTTGCCCGAGCCCACGAAGGTGCGGATATCGGGCTTTTCGAGCTTCTGGACAAAGCGCTTGGTGGGCACGGTGCCGGCCGTTTCGGTAAGAAACGCCAGCTCATCGAGGTACTCGGTGGTGAGGGCGTCTTCCTGGCGCTTATCGGGCACGGCTACCAGCACGGCAGTCTCGGCCTCATGGCCGGTTTCGTAGGTAGCGTCTTTGTTGCCTTTGGCCAGAATGCGGCCAGCGCGGCCTTTCACCGTATCGGTAGCGCCGGGGTGGCGGGTAGCGCTATGGCGGCGTTTGGAAGTGGGGCGGTTAGCCATATAGTAGCGGGGTCAGAGAGAAAAGAAGCCGACCATTGAGCGGGCTTCCGTGCGTAACATACGATAAAGGTGGCTTGGGAGGTGAATGCGTTGACCCTCGTTTCGCCACACACTGAGCCTAAGCAGCCTATTCTTCAGCTTATGGCTTGGCGCCGTTACCGCGCTATTTCAATGTGAGGCTATACGCGGCTACCTGTTCAATTTGCTCGGGCGTAAGTTGATCCTTGAAGCCGGGCATCTTGCCGAGCCCGTTCGTAACCATGTACACCCGTCCCATCTGGTTGAGGTTACTTTTGGTCAGGTCGTGGGCGCCGTTGAGGCCTAGCTTGCCGTTTTGGCCGTGGCAGATAGCGCAGTTCTGCAAAAACAGCGCCTTGCCTGCATTGGCCACGCCAGCATCCGCGGCTATGGGGGCGGGTGCTTCCGGAGTGGCGGCGGTAGAGCCACCGCTCTGTCCGCAGGCGGACAAGCACAATGTAAGCAGCGCCAGTACCCCACTCCGCAGGGAGCCAGCTGCCGCCGCAGCCGGGGTCGGGCGCAGCCGCGCCCACTGCCACACTTCGCCCTCCGTGGGGTCAAGCGCCGTCCCGATGAACTGCATCCCGGCCTTTTCCAGCACCCGGCAAGAGGCATTTCGCTCGGGATGCGTGAGAGCCTCTACGCGTTGCACTTCGGGGTGCTGAAAGGCAAAATCCACCAGCGTCTGGGCTACTTCCGTTGCCAGGCCCTGTCCGCGGTAGTCAGGCATCAGGCTGTAGCCGACTTCTACCGCGCCGTCCGCGGTAGGCCGGCCCTTAAAGCCCGCCAGCCCGATAAGCTGCTGCGCTTCGCGGTGGATAACCAGATAAGTCCACCAGCCCAACAGCTCGGGTTGCCGGCGCAGGTGTTGGTAGCCAGGCGCCAGCGCGGCCGTAGCCTCCCGGGAGCCCGGCCAGTCCTCGGCGGCGGCTACACCCAGCACAGCGGCCAGCACGTGGTGGCCGGCCAGCGCGGCCTCAAAATGGGCAGTGGTGCACGGAATGAGCTGCAGGCGCGGGGTACTAAGCATGAGTAAGCAGATGATTGGGCGAAAGTACGGAAAGGGGGCAAAGACAGTGGAGTGCAGCTTTTGCCGACGGTATCTACACCCTCTCCAGTATTATGAACGGCATTGGCTACACGAAAGGGTCCCGGTAACTGCAGTACGCCCCTGTTCTGGCTACCAAAGCCCAACTGCCTACCTTTGCGCCCCGGCGCCCAACCGCGCCGGTTTTTTTATGCGCGTTGCCATTGTTATCAATACCAGCTGGAACATCTGGAATTTTCGCCGCAACCTGGTGCGGGCCCTCCAGGCGGCCGGGCACGAGGTGCTGGCCATAGCCCCGCCCGATGCCTATTCTCAACGGCTCGAGACCGAACTGGGCTGCCGCTACGTGCCCATTCCGATGGAAAATAAGGGTACCAACCCCGTCAAGGATGCCCTGCTGACCAAGCGCTTCTATGACATCTACCGCCGCGAGCGGCCCGATGTGGTGCTGCAGTACACCATCAAACCCAATATCTACGGCACGCTGGCGGCGAAGCTGGCCGGCATTCCGAGCGTCAATAACGTCTCGGGGCTTGGCACGGTGTTCATTGTGAAGAACTTCGTAAGTAAGGTGGCCCTGGGCTTATACCGCTTCGCCTTCCAGTTTCCCAAGCGCATCTTCTTCCAGAACGACGACGACCGGCAGCTCTTTCTGCAGCACGGCCTGGTGAAACAGGAAGTAACCGACGTGCTGCCCGGCTCAGGTATCGATGTGGACCAGTACCGACCCGATGCCGCCGCGCCCGTGCGCCACGAGCCATTTACTTTCCTCATGATTGCCCGCGTGCTGTATGAGAAGGGGGTGGAGGAGTACTTCGAGGCAGCCCGACAGGTGCGCCAGGCCGTGCCCGGTACCCGCGTGCAGCTGCTCGGCGGCATCGATGAGTCGGGTGGAGTGGGCGTCAAGCGTGTGGTGTTTGAGCAGTGGATGCAAGCCGGAAACGTGGAATATCTCGGCACCTCCGACGACGTGCCAAGCCACATCCGGCAGGCCGACTGCGTGGTGCTGCCTTCGTACCGCGAAGGCACGCCCAAGACGCTGCTGGAAGCTGCCGCCATGGGCAAGCCCATCGTGACTACCGATGTGCCCGGGTGCCGCGAAACCGTGCAGGATGGCCACAACGGCTACCTCTGCCAAGTACGCTCCGCCGATGATCTGGCCGCCAAGATGCTGCAGGTGCTGCGCCTGCCCGATGCTGAGCTGCGCCGGATGGGGCAGGCTTCGCGCCAGTTGGCCGAAACCAAGTTCGACGAGCGGCTGGTGCTGCAGAAGTACCTGCAGGTAATCGACGAAATCGGCCGGCGGCGACCGTAGCGCCAAACGGTATAGCTATTTTGCGCGTAGGCTCTCGGCCACTCCTCTATTGACAATTTCTCTCTCCGCCCCCTAAATGGAAGTTATTCAGCACCCGCTCAGCGGCGTAATCGAGCTAATTCCGCGCGTATTTGGTGATGCCCGCGGCACCTTCTTCGAATCGTTCAGCGCCCGCGTGCTAGCTGAGAAAGCCGGTATTACGGAGGATTGGGTGCAAGACAACCAATCCAACTCGGCCAAAGACGTGGTGCGCGGCCTGCACTTTCAGCGCCCGCCCTACGCCCAGGCCAAGCTGGTGCGCGTGGCCCAAGGCCGCGCCGTGGATGTGGTAGTGGACATCCGCCGCGACTCGCCCACTTACGGTCAGCACCTCACGGTGGTGCTCGACGCCGAGCGCAGCAACATGCTCTACATCCCGGTAGGCTTTGCCCACGGTTTCGTCGCGCAGGAAGATGGCACCATCTTCCTCTACAAGTGCTCCAACTATTACCACCCGGGCTCCGAAGGCGGCCTGCTCTGGAACGACCCGGCCCTGGGCATCCAGTGGGGTGTGGCAGCGCCCACCGTTTCGCCCAAAGACGAAGTGCTGCCTCGATTAGCCGAGCTGGACAGCCCTTTTTAGC
>NZ_JBZYWH010000018.1:0-111529 GCF_058932745.1 Hymenobacter sp. FMD4 | reverse complement strand
TTTGAAGGGTTCAAGATTTAGGTCATGCTGAGCTTGCCGAAGCATCTCTACTGCCTCGTTGTTCTGTAGAGATGCTTCGGCAAGCTCAGCATGACGTTCTTGGGCGTATTAGTCAGAACCCAGACAAGCACTAAGACTCGCTCAACACGTCGGAAGCAGCCGCAGCTTCAGCGGGGCTGCCCAGGGCGCGGGCTTTGCCAGGCAACGTTTTGTGCCGCTCCTTGCCAAGCGCGGCGGCCGGCTCGGGCACCCAGTGGTGCAGGCCGCCAGCCCGCTCGTCATTGAACGTCGTCGGAATGTCGCCCGCAACAGTGCGCTCCTGCCAGGTCAGGTGCTCGGTGTCGGCATCGGTGCGCTCCATGGTGATGCACTGCTCCACTGGGCACACCAAAGAACACAAATTGCAGCCTACGCAGTTCTCGTCGATGATTTCGGGCACGCGGGTACCTTCGCGCAGGGCAATGGCTTGGTGGGCGCCGTCTTCGCATGCTGTGTAGCATAGCTGGCAACCGATGCACTTGTCCTCGTGGATGTGGGCCGTGACTTTGTACTTCAGGTTCAGCTCTTCCCAATGCTTCACATTCGGTAGGGCCTTGCCCACAAAGTCGTAGATTGTGTTGAACCCCTTCTCAGTCATGTACTGCTCCAAGCCGGCGGTCATCTCTCGGATGATGCCGAAGCCGAAATGCATGGCCGCCGTGCATACCTGCACCGACGAGGCCCCAAGCAGCATGTGCTCCACCGCGTCGCGCCAGTTCTCGATGCCGCCAATTCCCGAGATAGGCAGGCGCACATCAGGATCCTGCGCGCAGTTTTTGATCATGTTCAACGCGATGGGCTTTACAGCCGGGCCGCAATAGCCGCCGTTGGTACCTTTGCCGTCCACTATCGGATAGGGAGCGAACTTATCCAGATCCACACCCACGATGCTCTGAATCGTATTGATGAGCGAAATGGCGTCGGCACCGCCTAGCCGAGCAGCGCGGGCCGGTTCAGTGATGTCGGAGATGTTGGGCGTAAGCTTCACGATGACCGGTATACGGGCCACCTCCATCACCCACTCCACAATGGTGCGCAGCACTTCCGGCTCCTGCCCCACGGCCGAGCCCATGCCCCGCTCGCACATGCCGTGCGGGCAGCCGAAGTTCAGCTCGATGCCGTCGGAGCCGGCGTTCTGCACGTCGCGCACGATTTGGTGCCACTCGTCGCGGCTTTGCACCATGAGCGAGGCGATGACGGCATGATGGGGAAAGCGCTTCTTGACTTCCTCGATTTCGCGCAGGTTGTCTGAGAGCGGACGGTCCGAGATCAGCTCGATGTTGTTGAAGCCTACCATGCGCTTGTCGCGGTAGTTTACGCTGCCGTAGCGACTCGATACGTTCACCACGGGCACGCCCAGCGTCTTCCACACGGCACCACCCCAACCCGCGTCAAAGGCTTTCATTACCTGATAGCCCGAATTAGTAGGCGGCGCCGATGCCAGCCAGAACGGGTTCGGCGACTTGATGCCGGCAAAGTTTATCGACAGATCTGGCATGACTACAGCTGATTTGAGAGGTACTCATGAATGCCCCGGGCGGCTACTTTCGCTTCGGCCGCGGCATTGACTACTTCGGCACCGCCGTTTAGAGCGTCGCCGGAGGTGAAGTACTTGGGATTGGTGGTTTGGCCAGTGCGCATATCGACCACGATGCGGCCTTTGCCATCGAGCTGCAAACCGGGAATCTGGTTCAGAAAGTGAGTCTGCTTGGCTTGGCCAGTTGCTTTGATGACCATGTCGCAAGACTCCACGAACTCGCTGCCGGGCACAATCTGCACTTGCCCATCCTGGATTGCGGTACGGATAAACCGCACGCCTTCCACGCGGCCATTCCCCACGATTTCCACCGGCGCCACGTTGAACAGGCCCTTCACGCCGGCGTGTTTGGCCAGCTCGTACTCGAAGCCGTAGGCGCCCATCTCGTCCTTGCCGCGGCGGTAGGCCAGAATTACATCATCGGCGCCTAGGCGGGCCGATTCTGAGGCGGCGTCCATGGCCGTGTTGCCGCCGCCGAGCACAATAACCTTCCGGCCAACGGCTACGTGGTGGTGCTGCACGCGCAGCTGCTCGATAAACTCCACCGCGCCTACGCAGTTATGCCGTTCCTCGCCCGGCAGCAGTAAGGCATTGGTCTTGCCCAGCCCGATACCGAGGAAAATTGCGTCGTAAGACTCTTCCAATGCCTGCAATTCACGGCGGGAATTAATGGGTTGGTTGTAATGCACGCGGTAGCCAAACTGTGCCTCCAAGTAGTCCATTTCGGCCAGCGTTTCCTCGTTGGTGATTTTGTAGGGCGCCACGCCGTACATCGTCAGCCCCGAAGGCTGTTCGCGGGCCTCGAACACCTCCACCTCGTAGCCCAAGGCCCGCAGCTCGCAGGCACAGCTGATGCCCGCCGGCCCGGCCCCAATAATGGCCACCTTGCGGCCATTCGGCGCTCCTGGGCCAAACAGCTTCTGTCCACTGTCGATAACCTTGCGAGTAGCGTGACTCTGCAGCCGCCCTATCTCGATGGGCTTTTGGTCATTCAGGTTGTACACGCAGGCGCCTTCGCAGAGCACTTCCGTGGGGCACACCTTACCGCAAGCGTTACCGAAGTAATTGGCCTCGTAGATGGTCTTGGCCGCACCGGTGGTGTTGCCGGTATTAATCTGCCGGATAAACTGCGGAATATCGATGCCGGAGGGGCAGGCCTTAATGCAGGGCGCATCGAAGCAGAACAGGCAGCGGGAGCTTTCGTAAAGCGCCTCGGTGTTGCTCATCAGGGGCTTGATCTGGGCAAAATTCGCCGCAAACTCCTGCTCGGTGGTGGGGGTATGGTACTCGGCCATGGGGAGTGGCGTTGGTTGCGGAAGGAGAGAAAAGCACGTCGAGCACAGGCGAGATATTTCGCCTGTGCCCCACAAGTGGTAACTACCAATGAATTAAGTGGCGGCGGAACTGCTCAGCAATGCAGCCGGGCTAATTTGTCATCACATAAGCAAACCCTAGCCCGAGCAAGCCAAGCACAAGTACAATGGCTCCCAGAATCAGATTAGCATAGCCCACGTCCTTCTTCTCTAGGTCGCCGTTGCTCACGGCAAGCGCCAGACCGCGTTTGGTGAAGTACAGCCCTGCCACAGCAAATGGCAGCAGAGCTAACAGCGCCAGCGAGAAGAAGAATTGCACCACGAACCCGAGCAGCAGCAACAGAAAGGGCATAGCGTAGCTATATGTTGCCTTTCTATAGTACCCTATAATTTCGGCTCGTGTTGACACAGTCAGTTGGTGGAGTTTTGCTGCCTAAAGTAGGCCTTTACAGCTCCACCAGCTTCTCGTAGGTTTCGGGGCGACGGTCGCGGAAAAACTGCCAAGTGGCGCGCACCTCGTCAATCATGTCCAGGTCGAACTCAGCTACCAGCAGCTCGTCTTTGTATTCATCGGCTTCGGCAATGATTTGCCCACGCGGGTCCACGAAGTACGAGGTACCGTAGAAGCGGCCCAGATTCCAGGGCTTCTCCTCCCCCACCCGGTTGATGCACCCCATGAAATAGCCGTTGGCGGCCGCGTGAGCGGGTTGCTCCAGCTTCCAGAGGTACTGCGAGAGGCCCGCTACCGTGGCCGAGGGGTTGTACACAATTTCGGCTCCGTTCAGGCCCAGCACGCGGGCGCCGTCGGGGAAGTGCCGGTCGTAGCAGATGTACACGCCCACTTTGGCGTACTTGGTTTGAAACACGGGGTAGCCCATGTTGCCGGGCTTGAAGAAGAACTTTTCCCAGAACCCCGACGTGTGCGGGATGTGGTTCTTGCGGTACTTGCCCAAGTAGGTACCATCGGCATCAATCACAGCCGCCGTGTTGTAGAGGAAGCCCGCCTGCTCCTTCTCGTAGATGGGCACAATCATGACCATGTTGTACTTGCGGGCGTACTCGGCCATGCGCTCCGTAGTTGGCCCTGGCACAGATTCGGCGGAGGCATACCAAGCTTTGTCCTGTCCGGGGCAGAAGTATGGCGTGTTAAAAATTTCCTGCAAACAAAGAATCTGAACGCCCTGCCGACCAGCTTCTTCAATTAAGGGAATGTGCTTCTGCACCATGGCTTCCTTGATTTCCTCAATTGTGCCTTCGCCCTCGGTCATGGGCAAGCTCATCTGAATGAGCCCCGACTTAATGATTCGTGGCATTGTGGGTACGCGGTTATTTGGTTGGGAAAAGAGTGTCGGCAGTGAGCTAGTGCTAGACTAGATTCTTCCTCGGATGTAGAGGAGTTGAGGGTGGTTGAAAGATTAGAGTTACTTATGGCTTGTGTCATGCTGAGCTTGTCGAAGCATCTCTACCGCTTCGTTGAAGTACCATCAGTAGAGATGCTTCGGCAAGCTCAGCATGACGTGCTGGGGTAGTCGTTCAACGACTGGTCAACCACCCCTAACCCCTCCTCATTTGAGGAGGGAAACTAGCTTTAGCTTCTCTTGCCTTTCAGCCTTTTTATAAGTTAGTAAATAGTTGGCCCTCTGCGGATAAACTGACCGTAACCACGCGACACCTTCGTCTCGCCATCTTGCACGGCTATCTGGCCGCGCAGCACCACAGTGTCCACTTTGCCGGTCAATTCCCAGCCTTCGTAACCGGAGTAGTCCACGTTCATGTGGTGCGTATCGGCTGAGATGGTGTGCTTCCGCTCGGGGTCGAAGATGGTCAGGTCGGCATCGGCGCCGATGCTGATGGTGCCTTTGCGCGGAAACATGCCGAAGATCTTGGCCGCGTTGGTGCTCGTGACTTCCACGAAGCGCTGCAGGCTGATGCGGCCTTTGCTGACGCCCTCCGAAAACAACAGTTCCATACGGTGTTCGATGGCCGGGTGCCCGTTCGGAATCTTAGAGAAGTCGTCGGCGCCCATCTGCTTCTGCTTCCACATAAAGGGACAGTGGTCGGTGCCCACTACTTGTACCAAGCCTTGGTTAATGCCGGCCCAAAGCGTTTCCTGATCCTTCTTCTCCCGCAACGGCGGCGACATCACCCACTTCGCACCATCGAATTCGTCGCCGTACAAGGAAGCATCGAGCAGCAGGTACTGAATGCAGGTTTCCACGAACACGCGCTGGTTGCGCTCAGTGGCACGGCGTACTTGGTTCAGTGCTCCTTCGCAGGTCAGGTGCACGATGTAAGCGTTGACGCCGGTGTAGTTAGCTATGTCGGCAAAGCGCCCGGATGCTTCGGCTTCGGTTACTTCAGGCTGCGAGAGGTAATGGTAGCGCGGGGTGAGCTTGCCCTGGGCGCGGTGCTGCGCAATGAGCGTGTCGATCATGTCGCCGTTGGTGGCGTGGGCCGTCACCAGGCCCCCATGCCGTCGAACCTCCTGCATCAGGCCCACCATCTGCGCGTCATCAATCATCAAAGCGCCCTTGTAGGCCATGAAGGTCTTGAAGGAAGTGATGCCCTCGGCCACCATTTCCTTAATTTCCTCTTTGGTGCTCGGGTTGAAATCGGTTACGGCCATGTGGAAGGAGTAGTCGCCCACGGCGTTGCCGGTGGCGCGCCCCTGCCACTCCGTAAGCGCCTCGCGCAACGAATGACCCTGCTTCTGCAGCACGAAATCGATGACGGTGGTAGTGCCGCCGTGCAGGGCGGCGCGGGTGCCGGTTTCGTGGGTATCGGAGCTGAAAGTGCCCATAAAAGGCATGTCCAGGTGCACGTGCGGGTCGATGCCGCCAGGCACTACTACCTTCCCCGTCGCATCAATAACCTGGTCAGCTTGCATCGGCAGATTGCGCCCAATAGCCGCAATGGTTTCGCCTTCTACCAGCACGTCGCACACGCTATCGAAATCGGCCGTTACGACGCGGCCATTCTTAATTAGTAAAGATGGCATCAAGCAGAAAAAGAGAATGGAGTGTAGGCAGAAAATCTATGATAATTTATTTCAAAAAGCAATAAGCCAGCAAATACAATTGCTTCCAAAACAGAAAATAACCACCCACTCGTTCAGCTACTCTGACGCCAATATTTTAGAATACCCAATCGATATTTAAAAATCAGCCGAAGCAGCTACTACCGGCATAGGCTTTTCTTGTTTTAGCGCCAGCCGCGAATACAGAAAATAATAGCTCACAAAAGCTACTCCAAAGCCCGTAAACCAAGACAGCGTGTACAGGAAGCTAAGGCTCGGCACCCAATAACCGACCAAGGCCGTGAGCACGCCTAGTGCCAGCGCGACCATGGCGGCGGGATTGAAGCCGCTGCCGCCGTAGCTGTAGATGCCGTCAGGACGGTAAAGCTCAGCCAGCAGCAGACGCTTGCGGCGCACGAGGTAGTAGTCGCAGAGCAGGATACCAAGCACCGGCCCGAGCAGACCACTTACAAAAGTGAGGATGCCGCTAATCTCGCTGAGCAGCCACCACGGGCAGATCAGAATGCCGATCAGTCCGGCCACCACGCCGCCAGCACGGAAGCTGATGCGCCCCGGTGCGAGGTTAGCGAAGGCATTAGCCGGGGCAATGACGTTGGCGGCGATGTTGGTGCTGAGCGTGGCCACCAGCATAGCCAGCTGCGCCAAAATCACCACAGTTGGATTGTCGAAGCGCGAAAGCAACGACACCGGGTCCCAGGGCGCATCGTCGGCAATGAGCAGATCGGGAAACAGCAGCACGGTGGCGCAGGTCACGAAAATGCCCACGAAAGAGTATAGCACCATGGTGCCCGGCAGGCCCAGAAACTGCCCCGCCACCTGGTCGCGCTGACTGGCGGCGTACCGGGTGATATCGGCAATGCTCAGGGACATGGTGGCCCAAAAGCCGACCATAGCCGTCAGCCACAGCAAGTACTGCCAAATGGTAGCGCCCGTGCCCTGATCGGATGGAACGGCCAGCTTGATCTGCGCAACGCTCGAAGAATGATAGCCTTTGCGGGGCTTGGTCAAGCCGCTGGCAGCTTGGGAAAAGGGCGCGCGGTACTGCACGCCTAGCGTTTTATTACCAGTTCTTAAGCTGGCCTCGTCCAGACTAGGTAGCGTGGGCAAGGCCCGAAAAGCATTGGCGGCAGGCAGGCCCTCCCACGCAGTTTTGACCGTTTTTCCCTCAGTAGTGGGCAGGCTCAGCTGATACTCAGCGGCTTTGTGGCTTCCGTCGGCGTTCTTGAGGGGCGTCAGCTGCAACGTGAGCCGGCCTGCATTATCTGCTTGCAGCACCGCCGCCGGCTGGCTGAGCTGCGGCCCCTGCGCCAGCACCGTGGCCAAACCACCGCCCCGCACCAGGCCCCAGCCAATGAGCACCAGACCCATCAGAATCAGAAAAGGCGCCGACAGATTTTCCAGCCACTTGATGCTCTCTGTGCCGCGCCAGATGAAGTAGATGTTGATCAGCCAGAACACCCCGAAGCAGACAAACTTGGGCGCATCCAGCTCGAAGGAGCCCGTTTGACCAGTGGCGGCATTCCAGATGGCATAAATGGCCAGGCCGCCAATCCACGTTTGCACGCCAAACCAGCCGCAGGCCACCACGGCCCGTACCAGCGCCACCACGTGGATGCCATTGGTTCCGAACGCCGCCCGACCCAGCACCGGAAACGGAATACCATACTTCACCCCGGCGTGTCCGTTTAGCACCATGGGCACCGTGATGATGAGGTTAGCCACGCCGATGATGATCAGCGCGGCCTGCCAGCTCAGCCCGGCCCGCATCATGTACGAGGCCAGGATGTACGTCGGGATGCACACGGCCATGCCCACCCACAGCGCCGCGAGGTGCCACTTGTTCCAGGTACGGCCGCTCGGTGGCACTGGCGCCAGATCGGTATTGTACAGGCGCGAGCCCGTGACATCTTCCTGCAGTTCGATGATTTCGGCCATGGTATGCTGCGCGTTAGGTCACGTGAAGGCACGAACGGTAGCACCGACTGTAGTCAGTGTTTGCCTGGCCGTTACAATTCAGAAGATTACTATCCGAAGAACGCGGTCTAAAAAAGCCGCGCTACTGCACGTGCTGATCAGCAATGCTGATGGCTTGGGAAATGATTTCCAGCCCTTCGTCTACTTCCTCTTTGGTGATGCTCAGCGGCGGCGCGATGAAAATGTAATTCCAGCGCACGAAGGTGTACATGCCCAGTTCGCGAATTTTGGCCATCACCTGATTCATCACGCCCATCTGGTCGGGTGCGGCATTCCAAGGGGCCATGGGCTCCTTGGTCTCACGGTTTTTCACCAGTTCGATGCAGCCCAGCAGTCCCGTGTTGCGGAAGTCGCCGATACTGGGGTGCCGCTCCGCCATTTCAGCCACGCGCTGCTCGATGTAGCGGCCCATCTCGGCGGCGTTTTCGATTAGGTTTTCCTCTTCGTAGATGTCCAGCACGGCCACCGCGGCAGCGCACGACACCGGGTGCGCCGAGTACGTCAGGCCCAGCGGTAGGGGCCGGTCATTGTAATGGGCGGCAATGGCTTCGTCTACCATCACGGCGCCTAGTGGCAGGTAGCCAGCCGTAATACCCTTGGCCATGGCCATCATGTCCACCTTCACGCCGTGGTGGTCGGCACCAAACCATTTTCCGGTGCGGCCGAAGCCCGACATCACCTCATCAGCAATGAGCAGGATGCCGTGCCGGTCGCAGATCTGGCGCACCCGCTGCCAGTAGCCGGGCGGGTACTTGATGCAGCCCGAAGTACCCGATTCGCCTTCCAGCATAATGGCCGCCACGTTCTGCGGCCCCTCATAGCCGATGATGCGCTCCAGGTGATCGGCGGCGCGCTGAGCGCACTCTTCGGGTGTTTGGCTGTGCCAGGGGCAGCGGTAGAAGTAGGGGTTTTCTACGTGTACCACTCCAGGCATAGCCTGGCTATCCACGGGCAGTTTGCGCGGGTCGCCGCCGGCGCTAATGGCCCCGTACGAGGCTCCGTGAAACGACTGGTACAGCGTCACAATCTTGTGCCGCCCGGTATAGAGCCGCGCCAGCTTGATGGCGTTTTCGATGCTCTCGGCGCCGCCTAGGGTAAAGAAAGCCTTGGTCAGGTTCTTTGGAGTAATCTCGTTCAGCTTACGCCCCAGGTCGCCGCGGGCCTTGGTAATCATGCCGGGGTACACGTAGCTCAGCTCCCGCATTTGCGCGGCCACAGCCTCAGTCACCTTCGGGTGGCCATGGCCGATGTTCACGTTCATCAGCTGCGAGCTGAAATCGATGTAACGTTTGCCGTCCCGGTCCCACAAATATACCCCCTCGGCACGCTCGGCATTTATCGGATTTAATCCTGCTTGCTTCGACCAAGAAAATAACGTGTATTCAAGGTTATCGTGCAGGATTTGCTCCTTATCTATTTCAGTAAATGTTTCCATTTTTGGTTGTGGGAAAGAGGGAAGTGCGACACACGTTTTCACTGCCTTTTTGTAGGCGACAAAAGGCGTGTTTCCGATAATTATGCCTTACAGCATTCAGGCGAATTCAAGGCACCTATTTACCGCTTGTTTTCTGAATTAAACACCCTTTCAGAGCGTACTTTTCTTAACTCGGTCAGAGGTCAGAAAGCTGGCCATCAGTTTAGCTCATCCAGTTCACCCTTGACTCCGGGTTCCACTTGGTTGTAACCTTCTTCAGTTGCGTCCAGAACTCGATAGAACTTTTACCCGTGATGTCGCAGGAGCCGAACTTCGACTCGTTCCAGCCCCCGAAGGAAAATGGCTCCCGTGGCACCGGCACGCCGATGTTCACGCCGATCATACCCGCGGAAGCATGTTCCATTACATAGCGCGCCAGCCCGCCGCTTTGCGTGAACACAGCGGCGGCGTTGCCGTAGTTGGAGCTGTTTTCAATGGCCAAGGCCTGATCCAGATTTTCGGCCCGGATGATGGCCAGCACCGGCCCAAATACCTCTTCTTTGGCAATGGCCATGTCGGGCGTCACGTGGTCAATTACCGTCGGCCCCACGTAGTAGCCGTCCTCCTGCCCCGCCACGGTGGCACTGCGGCCATCGAGCAGCACGGTGGCGCCGGCCTGCTCCGCCTCGGTGATGTAGCGTTCGATGCGCTCCTTGGCTTCGCGGCTGATAACCGAGCCCAGGTTCTGCCCCGGCACAATCTTGCGGGCTTCATCTACCAAGCGACGGATGATGTGGTCGACGGAGCCCACAGCCACCATGGCCGAGCCGGCCATGCAGCGCTGCCCCGCGCAGCCCGACATAGATGCGGCCACGTTGGAAGCCGTCATTTCTTCGTGGGCATCGGGCAGCACCAGCAAGTGGTTCTTGGCACCGCCCAGAGCCACGCAGCGCTTTAGGTTGCTGGCGGCCCGGCGGTACACCACCTTCGCAATCTTGGTAGAGCCCACAAACGACACCGCCTGGATGTCGGGGTGGTCGCAGATGGCTTCTACGATTTCCTTGTCACCGTTTACCACATTAAACACCCCATCGGGCAGGCCGGCCTCTTTCAGTAATTCGGCAATGCGTCCGGAGCTGATGGGCACCTGCTCCGATGGCTTTAGGATCATGCAGTTGCCAAGGGCAATGGCATTAGGGATGGTCCAGTGCGGCACCATATTGGGAAAGTTGAAGGGCGCAATGCTGGCAACCACGCCCAGCGGCCGGCGCTCCACGCGGCATTCCACGCCCTTGCTCACTTCCATCAGTTCGCCGGCTACCATTTGTGGCAGCGAGCAAGCAAACTCGGTTAGTTCGATAGCTTTTTCTACTTCGGCCCGGGCCTCATCCAAGGTCTTACCGTTTTCCTCGTGCACGAGTTCGGTCAATTCCTGAATGTGCTTTTCGAGCAGTGTCTTGTATCGGTAGAATACCTGCACCCGCTCCTTGATCGGCATAGCTGACCAAGTGGGAAAGGCCGCCTTCGCGGCAGCTACGGCTTCGTCAAGAGCCGCAGCGCCAGAGAGAGGTACCGTGGAGATTACCGCCCCGCTGAGCGGGCTAAACACATCGAGCGTCCGTGCACCGTCCTCCGCCACAAACCGGCCTGCTACATAATTGCGCACCGCCGGGTACTTTAGGGTTTCAACTTCCATATTACCGAATTGTTAACCCCTGCAAGTAATTGGTTTCAAGCGGATATGCAACTGCGCTAGTCATATTATCTGCGGTTAGCTACTCGCAAGCGAAGCATACCTCCCCTACCAGCAGTACGTTCAGACCGCCGGCATACCGAGCCTCAGGCCCGGCTACCTACAATCTCGCACTTCAGCCACTTAATTCAACCCAACGTCGCGAGTACCGTGTAAAAGCAAAAAGCCTTCCCAGCATTGAGCTGAGAAGGCTTTTAGTACCAGAGACGGGAATCGAACCCGTACTTCCTTGCGGAAAAGGGATTTTAAGTCCCTCGTGTCTACCAGTTCCACCACTCCGGCTGGTGCAGCAGTCCTGCACTAAAGTAAAAAAGGATGTTGCCGAAGCAGCATCCTTTTTTGAGCGGGAGACGAGGTTCGAACTCGCGACCTCGACCTTGGCAAGGTCGCGCTCTACCAACTGAGCTACTCTCGCTTGAGGTCATCCGCCGTGGCGGCGATTGGTGGCACAAAGGTACAACAAGAATTTTCGAAGTCAATAGGCAAACAAAAATTCTGATGCCAGGGCCAGTTAAAACGAAAAAGAGGATATTGCCGAAGCAACATCCTCTTTTGAGCGGGAGACGAGGTTCGAACTCGCGACCTCGACCTTGGCAAGGTCGCGCTCTACCAACTGAGCTACTCTCGCTTGAGGTCATCCGCCGTAGCGGCGATTGATGACACAAAGGTACAATTTGGGTAAAAGAAGTCAAGACCTTGCTTGAAAAAAAGACCCCAAAAACTACTTCTAATTCATTTTCAGAGACTTTTTTTTCTAAACAACCTTATTTACTGGCTGTACAATGACATACAGCAATAGCTGAACATAAGTCAGCTACACATGAATACTCCTGTCGGGCGCGGCCCTACCAGCCTGGAGTCAGGCAAAACCATGAGCTTAGCTTTTGCGGGTTAATGCTACCTTGAGCTCATTCAGCTTGAGCAGTGCCTCAATGGGCGTTAGGGTATTTACATCCAGGTGCTGCAACACCTCGCGGATGCCTTCCAGCACTGGGTCAGAGGGCTCAAACATGCTGAGCTGCAAGGTGGGCCGGGGGGCACTGGCCGTGGCTACTGGGCGCGCCTGGGGCTGCGCTTGCCGCTTGGCCTGCGCGTTAGATCCTGGTAGCGGCACCTCGGCCTCCACTAGCTCTTCTATCTCGGATTCACCGGTGGCTACTTGAGCGCGCTCCTGCTCCAGGTGGTGCATGATTTCGTTGGCGCGCAGCACCACGGCGGGCGGCATGCCGGCCATGCGGGCCACGTGAATGCCGAACGAGTGCTCCGAGCCGCCTTCCTGCAGCTTGCGCAGGAATAAAATACGGCCGTCGGCTTCTTTCACGGCCACATTGTAGTTGCGCACCCGCTCGCACTGCTCGGCCAGTTGGTTCAGTTCATGGTAATGGGTGGCGAAGAGCGTTTTGGCGCGGGCCTTGGGGTGGTTGTGCAGGTGCTCCACAATGGCCCAGGCGATGCTGATGCCGTCGTAGGTACTGGTACCGCGGCCGATTTCGTCCATCAGCACCAAGGAGCGGTCGGATAAGTTGTTCAGGATGGAGGCCGTTTCGGTCATTTCCACCATGAAGGTGCTTTCGCCTTTCGACAAGTTATCGGAAGCGCCGACGCGGGTAAATATCTTGTCAATCACGCCGACGTGCGCGGCGGCGGCGGGCACAAAGGAGCCAATCTGGGCCAGCAGGGCAATCAGGGCCGTTTGGCGTAGCAAGGCCGATTTGCCGGCCATGTTCGGGCCGGTAATGACGATGATCTGCTGCTCGTCGCGGTTCAGGCAGATGTCGTTGGGGATGTACTGCTCGCCGGGCGGTAGCTGCCGCTCGATGACCGGGTGGCGGCCCTGTTTGATGTCCAATGTAGGTGAGTCGTCGACCACGGGGCGCACGTAGCGGAACTGCCGGGCAGTGGCAGCGAAGGACGACAGGCAGTCGAGTACGGCTACGGTACGAGCGTTTTGCTGCACCTGCGTCACGTATTCGTTGGCGGTCAGCACCAGCTCGTCGTAAATGCGCTGCTCGATGACGAACAAACGCTCTTCTGCGTGCAGAATCTTCTCCTCGTAGGTTTTAAGCTCCTCGGTGATGTAGCGCTCGGCGTTGACCAGCGTCTGCTTCCGGATCCAGGAAGTGGGCACCTTGTCCTTGTGAGCGTTGGTAACTTCGAGGTAGTAGCCAAACACCTTATTATAAGCCACTTTCAGCGAGCTGATGCCGGTGTTGCGCTGCTCCCGCTGCTGCAGTTGTAAGAGGTAGTCCTTGCCGGTGTAAGCAATGGCGCGCAGCTCATCCAGCTCCTGATCGATGCCGTCCAGGATAAGGTTACCCTGGTTGGTGAGCACGCCGGCATCGGGGCGGATTTTAGCCTGAATCTCGCGACGAAGCGAGTCGCACGGGTTTAGCTGCTCGGCCAGCTTCTGGAGCGCACGCACGCCACTGGCTTGCAGCAGCTCACGCATGGGCGCCAGGGCTTCGAGGGCACGACTGAGCTGCAGCAGCTCGCGCGGATTGACGCGGCGCACGGCCACTTTGGAAATCAGGCGCTCCAGGTCGTTGATCTGGCGCAGTTGGTCGCGCACGGCTTCCAGCAGCTCGGGCTGCTCGTGCAGGGCCTGCACGGTATCGAGGCGGCGCTGAATTTGGGCGGGCTCCTTCAGGGGCAGCACCACCCACTTGCGTAGCAGGCGCGCACCCATGGGCGTGAGGGTTTGATCCAGCACCTCGATGAGCGGTACACCGCCAGCGTGCTGGGCCGAAAGCAGCTCCAGGTTGCGCACGGTGAAGCGGTCCAGCCACACGTACTTGTCCTCCTCTAAGCGCCCGATGCCGTTGATGTGGCCGATATCGTCGTGCTTGGTTTCGGCCAGGTAGTGCATAATGCAGCCGGCGGCCACTATACCTTCCTGCAAGGCCTCGATGCCGTAGCCCTTAAGCGAAGTGGTTTTGAAGTGCCGCGTGAGCGTTTCGTGGCTGTAATCGAAGCCGAAAACCCACTCATCCAAAGCATAGGTGCAGAAATCGGGGCCAAAGCTGGCCTCGAAGTGCTGGCGACTGGTTTTGCAGTGCAGCACTTCGGCCGGCGCAAAATTCTGGAGCAATTTGCCGAGGTAGCCCAGGTCGCCCTGCGCCACCAGGAACTCACCGGTGCTGATGTCGAGGAAAGCAATGCCGGCCTGCTGGTTTTTGCCGAAATGCACGGCGGCGAGGTAGTTGTTAGAACGCCGTTCCAGCACGTTGTCGTGCAGGCTCACGCCGGGCGTGACGAGCTCCGTGATGCCGCGCTTCACGAGGCCTTTGGCCTGCTTGGGGTCCTCGAGCTGGTCGCAGATGGCCACGCGCTGCCCGGCCCGCACGAGCTTAGGCAGGTAGGTATCCAGCGAATGGTGTGGAAAGCCGGCTAAGGCTACTTCGGAGGCCGTACCCGCGCCGCGCTTGGTTTCGACGATACCCAGGATGCGGGCGGCCGTCACGGCATCCTCGCCGAAGGTTTCGTAGAAGTCGCCTACCCGAAACAGCAACAGCGCGCTGGGGTGCTGCTGCTTGAGCTGGTAGTACTGCTTCATCAAGGGCGTATCGGCCACGGGAGCGGGCCCAAGGGTGCCGTGCGTGCGAACGGGTTTCTTAGCGGTAGTCGTCTTCACCTGCGGGGGAGCTGCAATAAGTAGGGCCGGCTGCAAAGCCGGGTTAGTCTGCGCCGGGGCGCAAACGGGGCGACCGGCAAAAAAGCAGCGCAAGCCGTAGCTTGCGCTTTCGTCTGAACATCTCGTTCGGGCAGTATCGTTCTATTGCTCGCCTGCGCCGCGGCGTGGGTCTACAATCATGCGGAAACTAACCATCCACGAGCTGAACCGGCTCACAGTCGAGGACTTCAAAAATACGGAGAAATTCCCCTTGTGCGTGGTGCTCGACAACGTGCGCAGCCTACACAACGTGGGCGCCGCCTTTCGCACCTGCGACGCCTTCGCGGTGAGTAAGCTGTGGCTTGGCGGCATCACGGGCCGCCCGCCGCACCGCGAAATCACCAAAACGGCGCTGGGCTCCACAGAATCGGTGCCGTGGGAGCACGCGCCCGACGTGCCCGCTTTGGTAGCGCAGCTTAAAGAGCAAGGCTGGCAGGTGGTAGCCGTGGAACAGACCACCGGTTCGGTACCGCTCCCCGAGTTTCAGCCTGCCCCCGACAAGCCGCTGGCACTGGTGTTTGGCAACGAAGTATTCGGGGTGGATGATGCCGTACTCCCCCACTGCGACGCGGCCGTGGAAATTCCGCAGTTCGGTACCAAGCACTCCTTAAATGTGTCGGTAACGGTGGGCGTGCTGGTGTGGGATGTGCTCAGCAAGTGGGGGCTGACCACGGGCCAGATTTAAGATTTTTTTAGTCAAACCGGTCTTCTAGAGCCATTACGCTAACGCCTGTTAGGATTAATTCAAAAGCTTAGCTATTTTTAGTAGCCCGCTCTGCAGCTCGTCAGTGCGGGTTTGCTTTTATTCCCCATCTACTGCATGACAAACACTTTTACGCACTACAGCCGGGCGCTAGGCTTAGCCGCAATGCTGGCGCTACCGGCTATCAGCCAAGCTCAACAAACGCCGCCTTCCTCGCTGAACCGTGGCCTGGAGTACCTGAACGCCCGCAAGGCCAAGCTCGGGCTGACCGAAGCCGACCTGCGCAACCCGGCCGTGCCCTCGGAATACACCGACGCTGACAACGGCGTAACGCACTTGTACTTGCGTCAGCGTCATCAGGGCGTTGAGATTTACGGTGCCGTGATTGAAGTACACTTTGACCGCAACGGTCGCGTGGTGGCTTCGCACAATGCGTTCGTGCCCAACGCGGCCAGCAAAGCTCAGAGCCCGGTGCCGTCGCTTTCGCCGGCGCAGGCCGTAGCCGCCGCCGCCCGCGCGCTGCAGATGCCTGCTCCGCAGGGTCTGCGCCTGGAACAGGAAGGCACCGCTACCGAAGGCATGACTTTCTCGGACGGCGGTATTTCCTTGGCCAAGATTCCGGTGAAGCTGATGTACTGGCTGCGCCCCAACGGCGAACTGGCCCTGACCTGGAACGTAACGCTGTACCCGCTCGATGCAGAGCACTACTGGGACGCACGCATCGACGCCAACACCGGTCAGCTGCTCGACCGCACCGATTTTGTAGTGCACGAGCAAGCTTCCTTCGCGGCGCTGGCTCAGCAGCATGCGCAGTTGCCCACCGCTACCGCTCGCCAGACTACGCCCGCCACGCCGGCCCCTACCGCGAGCCGTACCAATACCCCCAATAGCTACAATGTGTGGCCGCTGACCGTGGAAAGCCCGATTCATGGCGCCCGGCAAGTTATCAGCGACCCCGCCAATACCTTGGCCTCGCCCTACGGCTGGCACGATACCAACGGAGCAGCCGGTGCCGAGTACACCATCACGCGCGGCAACAACGTGCACGCCTACGAAGACCGCCGCGACCGAAACTTCTCGGGCATGGGCAGCACCACTGGCGTGGGCTCCAATAACTACATCCCGGGCTATAACCCTGACGGTGGGGCGCAGCTGATCTTCGACCACCCGGTACAGAACAATGTGGCGGCCAGCGTCAATCAGGATGCAGCCATCACCAACCTGTTCGTTTGGAACAACCTCATGCACGACGTGATGGCCCGTCACGGCTTCACGGAAGCAGCGCGCAACTTCCAGATGACCAACTATTCCGGCCAGGGCCGCGGCAATGACTTTGTGCAGGCCGAAGCCCAGGACGGCCGCGGCTTGTCGAATGCCAACATGGCTACCCCGCCCGAAGGTAACCAGCCACGCATGCAGATGTACCTGTGGGATACCAACGAGAAGTCGCTGACAGCTACTGCTGGCACCACTACCATCGGTCCGCTGGAATTTACCGTGGCCAGCTTCGGCCGCCGCCTGGCCGCCGTGACGCCCATGAGCGGGCAGATCGTGTACGCCGGCGACGGCTGCACCAACCCACTGCCGAATGCGGCTGCGTTGGCTGGTAAAATCGCGCTGGTAAAGCGCGGCAACTGCGCCTTTGCCCTGAAAGTAAAGGCCGCGGAGGCCGCCGGTGCCCGTATGGTAATCGTGATGGACAGCATCCCCAACACTACGACGCTGGTGAACATGGGCGGTTCGGCTCCCGACACGAACAACGTCCGCATCCCAGCCATCTTCGTTAGCAAGGCCGACGGCGAGCAGCTGCGCTTGGCCGCTATCAACGGCCCCGTAACGATCAGCGCCTCGGCTATCGACCGCGACGGTGACTTCGACAACGGCATCATCGCCCACGAATACGGCCACGGCATCAGCAACCGCCTTACGGGCATAGGCTCGGGCTGCTTGGGCAATGCCGAGCAGATGGGCGAAGGCTGGAGCGACTTTTTCGGTCTGTGGATGACGACCAAGCCCACCGACGTGGGTACCACGCCCCGCGGCATTGGCAACTACGCCTCCAACTTGGCAGCTAACGGCCCCGGCATTCGGACCAAGCCCTACTCTACCAACTTCACGGTCAACAACCTGACCTACGCCAACGTGGGTACCGCGCCTTACACCGGCGTACACGCCATTGGCGAAATTTGGGCTTCCACACTGTGGGACCTGAACTGGGCGCTGATTGCCCGACACGGCTACAACGCGGACATGTATGGCAGCACCGGCGGCAACAACATTGCCCTGAAGCTGGTCATCGATGGCATGAAGTACCAAGGCTGCTCGCCCGGCTTTATCTCCGGCCGCGATGGTATTCTGAAGGCAGACTCCATCAACAACAACGCCGCTAACTCGGCACTGATCTGGCAGGTGTTTGCCCGCCGCGGCATGGGCGCCGGCGCTTCGCAGGGCTCTTCGAATAGCCTCAGCGACCAAACCATCAGCTACAGCCTCCCGGCCGTGCTAGCGGCCAAAACCAAGCTCGCCGCCGCTGACCTGGCGGTGTTCCCAAACCCGGCGCAGGACCGCGTGACGGTGCGCATGTTTGCCAACAGCCAACAGCCCGTGCAGGTAGAGCTGGTGAACAACATCGGCCAGGTAGTGCACCGCTCTACGGCCGCTGCTACTCAACTGCAGCGCGAAGGCGTGGAGCTGAACACGGCAGGCCTGCCCGCGGGCATGTACGTGGTGCGCCTGACGGGCTCCACGGGCACGGCCACGCAAAAATTGGTGGTGCGCCACTAGGCCCGCCATTCGCTCGTTTAACAAACGCCTGGCCCTTCGGCCGGGCGTTTTGTTTTTTAGTCTGCTTGGGGTCGATTTAAGAACGTGGACTTGATCTGCACTGTTTATACTCCGGCCCTGGCCTCCCTCCTGACTTTTGATCCATGCCTGATACGTCTTCCCTCCAGGATACCGCCCTGCTGGCGTTGCGCCCTAGCATCGCAGCGGAACTGAGCGCCGCGCCTACTGCCTCGGCCGATGATTTGCTGCACCGTACGCTGCGTCCTATTCTGAAGCTGCACAACCGCCGCCTGCTGGAGCTAGTGGCCGACTATGCCCGCGACTACCGCCTGCCACTGTCCACTGCCGCTCCTACCGATCAGCAGCGCCTGCTCGACGAGCTATTACGCCGCAACGCCCGCCTGCAGCATACGCTCACGGGCTTGGTCACGGCGCTGTTTACCGAAGCCGAGTACCAATTCTACCGCCAGCACCGCCCCGAAATAAACCGCCGGTTACTCGATTTGACCCGCCAACGGGTATTGTCCCAAACCTCCGAAGTAGTAGCTTTAGTAGCCGAAGCCCCTGCTCCCGCGTGAGACCTGATTACTACCAGATTTTAGAGTTATCCGAGCAGGCTTCTGCCGCCGAAATTCGCCGGGCTTACCTGCGCCTGGTACGTGTTACCCATCCCGACCGCACTCCGGACCCAGCCGCGCACCAACGCTACTTGCTCGTCAACGAGGCTTACGATACCCTCAGCAAGCCAGAGCAGCGCTCCTACTACGATGCGCGCCTAGCTACTATGCGTAATCCGGTACAGGAAATGGCACCCGTTTATGCTTATGCCCAGCCATTTGCGGGTAATGCTTATCAAGTGCTGCGCGTACCATATTCGGCGACCCTAGCTCACATCGACCAGGCTTACCAACGGCTACGTACCGTCTTGCAGGCCAACACTGTAGACCCCGCGCTACGCCAGCTGTTGCGCGATGTAGAGCACGCTTATGCGACCCTGCGCGACCCGCGCCTGCGCATCCCGCACGATGCCCGTGTACGCGGACAGCGCCCGGCGCGCCGCGCCGATCCGCTGGCCGCGTACTACGCCGAATATGCCCCGCTTGCCCGTCGCGCTTGCTGGGTTTTGCTAGCATTTTTTGGTCTGATGCTGATAGATATGCGTTGGACGGAGACTCTGCCATCAGAACGCGTGCTGACTGTAGACAAGCAACTTGCCCGCACCCGCCGATATGGGCCGCATTACTTTCAAGTCAAAACGCCTCTCACTGAATTTCAGAGCGAATTTCCTTTTGCAACGGGCGACTTGGTTAACGTGCAGCGCAGCGTAATCTTCCACCAGGTTCGCTCTTTCCTGCCGGCTGCAGAGGCGCACACCCGTAAACACCCTTACCCAACGGGCATGTTCTATGGCACCTTTTTCTTTTTCCCTCTGCTGATGGCTGGCTTGGCCGGCACCGGAGCATGGCCGGGCGCCCCGCCCAAACGCATCGTGGATAGCGCCGTTTCGGCCATGCTCTTACTACCGATTGTGCTGTATCTGATGATATAAAAGGTCAAATGCCCGCTGCTTTCCTGAAAGCAGCGGGCATTTGACCTTTCAAAGAAGTGTTGTGCCGGCTTAGTCGTAGCGCGAGTCGCGCAGCTGCACGGGCTTGACATGTTTGCGCAAACGCATGTTAAGCAGTTCCACCAGCAGCGAGAAGAACATGGCGAAGTAGATGTAGCCTTTCTCGATTTCCTTGTGGAAGGCTTCCATCACCAGCATCACCCCGATCATAATAAGGAACGACAGCGCCAGCATCTTGATGGTGGGGTTGCGGTTCACAAAGTCGGCCACCAGACCGGCGAAGACCAGCATCACGCCCATGGCCAGAATCACGGCCACGATCATAATTATCACTTCATCCACGAGGCCGACGGCGGTGAGGATGGAGTCGAAGGAGAAAACGATGTCGATGAGGATGATCTGAAAGAGAATACGACCCATGGTGCTGTAGACCGGCCCCTCTTCGCCGTGTTCTTCCTCACCTTGCAGCTTGGTGTGGATTTCGGTGGTGCTCTTCCCGATCAAAAACAAGCCGCCGAACAGCAGAATAATATCGCGGCCCGTGACGCCGAAATCGGCCTCCGCCCAAGGCAGGTCAATAGTAAAAAGCGGCGTCTTAAGCCCCACAATCCACGAAATACTCAGCAGCAGCGCGATGCGAAACAGCAACGCCAGCATAAGCCCAATGGTGCGGCCCCGGGCCTGCTGCTCCGGCGGCAGCCGGTTGACGATAATGGAAATGAAAATAATGTTGTCGATACCCAACACGATTTCCATGAACGTGAGGGTCAGCAAACTTACCCAAGCTTGGGTGTTGGCGAAGACGGAGAGGTCGAACACAGTGGTTAGTGTGCTAATGTGGTGAATCTGGTTGTATGTGTTGGTGCGGAAAGCGAGCTGATGGTCGTCTTTGATAAGCACAGTTTTCGCATCAGCACACTAGGTTAGCTTTTCATGTTTACGAACTGTAGCGGTTGGCCAATGGTGGCAGCGTTACCGCGCAGCAAGGCAATGACCTGCTGCAGATCGTCAATTTTTTTGGCGGTTACACGCAGCTGCTCACCCTGAATCTGGGCTTCCACTTTGAGCTTGCTGTCCTTGATCAACTTCTGGATTTTGCGGCTCAAGTCTTTATCGATACCGGCACGCACCTTCAGCTTCTTCTTTACCAAGGCCCCGGATGGCTCTTCATCGGCTGAGAAGTCCAGGCTGGTGGGGTCGATGCTCTGCTTTACCATACGGCCCATCAGGATATCCTCCAATGACTTAATCTTCATGGAGTTTTCTGACGAAATAGTAATCACGTTGTTGGTCTTATCCAGTTCGATACCGCCTTTGGTGTCGCGGAAGTCATAGCGGGTCAGCAACTCTTTTTTGGCGTTGTTTACAGCGTTTTCCAGCGTTTGCGGATCTACTTTGCTTACGATATCAAATGAAGCCATGCGCAGCGAAGGCAGTTGGGTGAGAGAAGGAATGCAGTCCGCTTAGCGAACTTGGGGCGCCAAAGGTTGACGAATTTGCCTAAACGCCCAAATGCCCCTTGAGGCTGCAGTTTCGAGCCGATTTATTCCGCCTTTCTTTCGGCGAGCTTAGCTATGTGCCACGGCTCGTGCGGAGTAGCAGGGCACTGCTTGCCGGGCCCTTGTGCTCCGGTGGTGCGTGTGCTGTTCCGGCAGTGAATGTTTAGCGAAATTTGAGCCGCTGCCAAGTTCTTTATCTGAGTCTGCCCCACTATGATGCACGTACAACATTCGCTCAAAGAAGCGCTGGCCCACACGCACGACTGCATCAGGCCTTACATCCACAACACCCCGGTGCTGACTTCGCACCTGCTTGATGAACTAGCCGGTGCCACCTTGTACTTCAAGTGCGAGAACTTCCAGCGCATGGGCGCCTTCAAGATGCGTGGGGCAGTCAGCGCCATCATGCGGCTGTCGGGCGAGCAGCAGCGGGCCGGCGTGGTTACGCACTCTTCGGGCAATTTTGCGCAAGCCCTGGCCCTGGCCGCGCGGAGCCTGGGTGTGCGGGCCTACATAGTGATGCCGAACAACGCGCCCCGGGTCAAGAAGGAAGCCGTGTTGGCTTACGGCGGCGAAGTAGTGGATTGTGAGCCGACGCTAAGCGCCCGGGAGCAAGCCGCCCAGCAGATTGTAGAAGAGCGGAGTGCTACGTTTATCCATCCGTCCAACGACCTCCACGTTATTCTGGGGCAGGGCACGGCGGCTTTGGAGCTGCTGCAGGTGCAGCCCGACTTAGATTACCTGTTCACTCCAGTAGGCGGCGGTGGGCTGCTGGCTGGTACCATTTTGGCAGCGCAGCACTTTGGGCAGGGCTGCCGCGTAGTAGCCGGCGAACCGGAAACCATGAACGACGCCTACCGCTCCCTCGAAAGCGGCATCATCGAAAGCAACCAAGGCGGTGACACCATTGCCGACGGCTTAAAAACCGAGCTGGGTGACATCAACTTCCCCATCATCCGCACCGGAGTCGAAAGCATCCTGCTAGTAAGCGAAGCCGAGATAGTAGCGGCGATGCGCCTGATCTGGGAGCGGATGAAAATAGTGGTGGAAGCATCCAGCGCAGTTGCGCTGGCCGCTTTGCTGAAACACAAAACGGCTTATCAGGGATGCCGCATCGGCATTATCCTCTCGGGCGGCAATGTGGATTTGGGTCGGCTTCCTTTTTAAAGAAACCTAGCCTGCGACTTTCGAGCCCAAATCAAAACCCCTGCTGGCCACGCAGCAAGTCCCAGTACAGCCGAAAATCGCCGCGCAATGACAGCCACGGATGCTGGAAGGTGGCCGGGCGGTTGCGCTCCACAAAGAAGTGCCCCACCCACGCAAAGCCATAAGCCAGCGCAATGCCTCCGAGTAGCAGCGCGGGTTTGCGCAGCCCTACGGCAGCTGGGACGCTCAACAGAAACAGCGACGTACCTACAAAATGCAGCACCCGCGTACCGCGGAGCTGATGTTCCCGCAGGTAATAAGGGTAAAACTGCTGAAATGTGGGCTGGGCAGGAAGTTGGGTAGCCATACTTAAGAGTTGCTTTCTTTCTGAGGAAAGAAACCTACCTTTTCTGCTACTTCCAAGCCCGATTCGCATGACCGAAATGCCCGATGTAGCCACGCTGCTGGCACTCTACGATAAAATCAACCACTACGGCCGTACCAACGGCATGAAGCTCTCGTTGCAGCAGCCCGGCAAGGTGAGCTACACCATGAAAGTGCTGGAACAGCACCTTTCTTCCCCTGGCACGGCCCACGGCGGCATTATTGCGGGCCTTATGGACGCGGCCCTGGGAGCCGCTGCCCTGACGCAGGCCTTTACCCAGCGGGAACTGGTTTCAACGGTGGAGTTCAAAATGAATTTCCTGCACCCCGTGCGCCTGCACGACGAGCTGCTGGCCTACGCTGAAGTGGAACACCACGGCAAAAGCCTAGTAGTGGTGCACGGGCGCATCGAGTGCCCGGCACGTGAGCAGGTAGTAGCCCTGGGCCTAGGCACGTTCAACCGCTATCCTGCCACTAAGCAAGAATTTGTGCAGGCTATGAGTAGTCAGCTAGGGCTGAAGTCACAGGAGGAAGATTAGGAAACCCGAGCTGTAATGCAGGGCCATGGCCAGTTTCCTTAGGAGGCGCTGGCTGGTGGTTGCTTGCTTTCTGAGCGCAACCGAAACATCCGATTGGGTAATGTCCCGAGTTAAGTCACTCTCGGACATCAGCCTCAACAAGCTCGACAGAACGTTTTAGTGGATACAAAGATTATCACCGACCCTCATCCACGCCGCTCCCAGCGTTTTTGAACAAGTCCTGCTGGTCATACAGGGTTCCTCGTCCAATTTCCTTAAAAACACCGCCGCCGGACGCGGCTGCTTCCGAGGAAGCGGCCGGTCCGGCGGCAGATTGCACCGTATAGATTGCAGGCAGTCAGCTTAGAGGCTTTCCGACTCGGCTCCTTCGGGCTCGTGCTGGTACTCGCCTTCAGCGGGAGCTTCCACCTTGCGCACGTTGCGGGCGCAGTCTTCGTTGCGGTGGTTGCGACCAACGGTAAACTCCACCCAGTCGCCTTCGTGCAACTCGTTGAAGTCCTGGCCTTCGGCCATGTCAGCGTACGAGAAGAACAGGTTGTTGGGCGGCATCACCACGAAGCCGTAGCCGTTCTTGAGGTTCTTGATGGTGCTGATGCCGATGGAACCTTCGGGACCGGCAGCAGTGGGCTGGTATGCCGGGCGCGGCGTAGCCACGTTGACATAAGCCGACGGCTCGGGCTGGTTCACGAACAGGGCATCGACCAGGTCGCCACCGCGGCCGTCGATTACTTCGTTCATGGCTACAGCGTAGTTTACCGTCTCGAGCAGCAGCTGTGAGGGGCGCGTTACGCGGCTTTCGCCTTTGAAATCGGTGTACTTGAAGTCCCAGCTCAGCAGCATTACGCGGGTACCCAGCGTGTTTAGCTTCTTGATCAGGGGTACATAGTCGGAATCACCGGCGATGAGCACTACCACGTCGAGGTGCTTGTGCAGGGCGAGGTCGAAGGCTTCGAGGGCGAGCCATACGTCCACGCCTTTTTCCTGCAGGCGGCCGTCGCGGGTTTTGAGGGGCATGTAGTGCGTCTGCACCGACATGTTCATCAGGATGTCGTCGAGGAGTCGGTCGTGGAACAGACGGTCCTTATCCCGCGCTTCGGTGGCCGAAAGGCGGCCGCGGAAGAAGTGGGGCTCCGTGATTTGGCACAGACGCACATCGGCGTCTTCATCCTCGGCTACTTGGTGCCGAATGAAATCGTGCAGGCCTTCCAGGCTGATACGGGCCTTACGGTCGTGCTGGAAGTAGTAGTAATCACTGATCTTAAGGAAATAGTTGCCGTCGTAAAAGACGCCGATCCGGATCAGTGGGCTATTGATCTGGTTCATGTTACTGAGTGTGTGCAAAAGGGGAAGAAAAGAGGACGGTTACTCCGGGCCCGGCAGCCGAGAGTGGCCAAAGGTACAAAGGCATAGTTGATTTTAGATGTATTTAATGTACAAGGAAATCAACGAAATAGCTATTTTCAATCTACAAAATATACCAAAAATAGCTTCCGTTGCTGGATGTGTATGCAGCAGTGACACATCAGAAGCAGGGTCGTTGCAAGTGCCTTAGAAAAAACCAACGCCCCGGCAGACGCGGTGCTCTCGGCAGCGCACTTGATGCTTCAATCAGGATTGCAATGTTACAAATCCTAGCTAAGCGGGCAACGTTATGAGAACAATTTAATGCGGAAAGCTGCGTTATCAGCTGTTTTTTAATGCCATACCAATGATTTAAGGATTAAGCGAAATTGTATCGTTGCCACCATAATAAGGCTACCAAAAGCCCATAAGCGGTACAAATTCCCAACTCAATTAGGTTCCCGGCCGTGGAGCCGGTAGAAATCAGCGGCAGCTTCAGGGCTTTGTCGGAAAGCGGCAGAAAATACCGCACGCCCGACTTGGTAAGCGTATCGGCGAGCAGGTGCGAGGCATAGCCCGCGCCGGCGTACACGGCAATGCCCTGCCAGCCCAGGTCGCGGTCGGCGAGGTAGCCGATGTAGGTCCAGAGTGCGGCGGCCCACAGGGTATGCGTCCAGCTGCGGTGCGAGGTGAAGGGCGCGGTGGCTACGAAAGCGCCAAGCAGGCTTAGCCAAAGCATTTCCCAGTACAAGCCGCTCAGCACCGCCCCTACCCCGGTAAAGAGCAGGGCCAGCTTGCGGGCCGACTGGTTTTGCATGGCCATGCCGATGAGAAACATGGCCATGGCCGCCGTAAAGCCCATGCGCCGCTCGGGGCCGGGCGTTACGAGGTTCAAGTGGGTGTATACGGCCAGCAACACTGCCCCCACCGCAAAAGCCCAACGAACGTAGTTCTGTGCAAAACCCAGGCGCTTGCTCAGGCGGGAGCTGGGATGGTCCAGATCAGGAGCCAGGGACGAAAAACCGGCCAGCGCAATGCCGGGCAGCGAGAGCCGCACATCGGGCACCACGGCGGCAATGCCGGCGCCGGTAATCAGGCCAATAGCTAAGTGAGAAGAACCGCGCACAGCAAATCCGGAATGGAGAAAGGCTGCGAAATTAAAGCAAGCATTTCGGAGCAGCGCCGGCTTTTTGGACCGGAAGCTAGTATTCCTCTCCGAAACCAGGCATTTCGTGGCTTAATCCTCGCCGCAGCTCGGAAACTTTCGCGGCGCTGCGGTGGTATTGCTTACCGCATGCCCGACCGAAATACCATTCGGCCGGGCTTCTACCTTTGCTCCTCGCCGAAGCCGATACCCCGTGCAGACCTCCGAATTTCTCCGCCTTTACTCGCTCGATACCGATATCCAGACGCTGGCCCTGAACCTGAAGCCCGGCAACGGGACAGCGGGCGGGCAGCGCTTTCACCTGCGCGGCCTGGTGGGCAGCCAGGATGCTGTGGTGGCCGCCGTGGTGCACCTGGAGCGCCCCGACGAGCACCTCGTGTTTGTGCTGCACGACAAGGAAGAGGCCACCTACTTCGCTTCCGACCTGCAACACCTGGTGGGCGACCGGGAAGAAGTGCTGGTGTTCCCCAGCTCCTACAAGCGCGCCTACGCGTTCGACGAGACGGAAAACGCTAACGTGCTGATGCGCGCCGAGGTGCTGAACCGCCTCTCGGGCAAATCGGGGGAGAAAGGCAAGACGGCCGACGGCAAAGCGGCCGCCAAAAAGGCCGACGAGCAGAAGGATGCCGACAAGCCGCCGAAGGGCGCGCTCATCGTGACTTACCCCGAGGCAATGAGCGAGAAGGTGATTAACCGCCAGAGTCTGGTGCAGAACACCTTCAGCTGCCGTATCGGGGATAGGCTGGACGTGAACTTCCTGGGTGAGCTGCTGGCCGAGTACGACTTTGAGCGCACCGACTTCGTGTACGAGGCGGGGCAATACGCGGTGCGCGGCGGCATCGTGGACGTATTCAGCTACGCCAACGAGCTGCCGTACCGCATCGAGCTGTTCGGCGACGAAATCGAGAGCATGCGCACGTTCAACCCCGAGTCGCAGCTATCGGTGGAGAAAAAGGAGCAGATCAGCATCGTGCCGAACGTGCAAACCAAGCTGCTGACGGAAAAGCGCGAGTCGTTTCTGGAGTTTTTGCCCCCGAACACGGCCATCTGGACCAAGGACGTGCGCCAGCTGCTGGACGTGGTGGGCGAGCAGTTCGACAAGGCCGAGCAAGGCTTCAAGCAGATGATGCAGGAGGCGCACGGCGTGCAGATTAAGTCTTCGCCCGAAGACTTGTTTGAGACGACCAAGACGCTAAAAAAGCACCTGGAGCGCTTTCCGGTGCTGGAATTCGGCAAGCGTTTCTACTACAAAGAGGCCGAGCAGGTGCAGTTCACGAGCAAGCCGCAGCCCTCGTTCAACAAGGACTTCAACCGCCTGGTAAAGAACCTGCTCGAAAACCAGCAGCGCGACTTCACCACCATCATCACCGCCGAATCGATGCGGCAGCTAGATCGGTTGCGCACCATCTTCGACGAGCTGGGCCGCGAAATCCGCTTTCAGCACCTGGCCCTGGGGCTGCGCGAAGGCTACATCGACGAGGAACGCCGCCTGCTGGTGTACACCGACCACCAGATTTTTGAACGGTACTACCGCGCCCAGGAAAAGCGGAAGTTCTCCAAGAAAAAGGCCCTCACGCTGAAGGAGCTGCGCAACCTGCAGCCCGGTGACTTTGTGGTGCACCAGGACCACGGCATTGCGCGTTTTGTGGGCCTGACGCAGGTCGAAATAAACGGCCACCTGCAGGAAGCCATCCGCCTGGTGTACCGCGACGACGATGTGCTGACGGTGAGCATTCACGCGCTGCACAAAATCGCGAAGTACTCGGGCTCGGAGGGCACGCCGCCCACCATGAGCAAGCTCGGCTCGCCGGAGTGGGAAAACAAGAAGAAGGCCGTCAAGAAGAAGGTGAAGGACATTGCGGCCGACCTTATTCGGCTGTACGCCAAGCGTAAAACCGCGCCGGGCCATGCCTTCGCCAAGGACTCGTTTATGCAAGCCGAGCTGGAATCGAGCTTCATTTACGAGGACACGCCCGACCAGGCCAAGGCCACCGAGGACGTAAAGAACGACATGGAGCAGCCCCACCCCATGGACCGCCTCGTGTGCGGCGACGTGGGCTTCGGCAAGACGGAAGTGGCCATCCGGGCGGCCTTCAAGGCCGTGGCCGACGGCAAGCAGGTGGCCGTGCTGGTGCCCACCACCATTCTGGCCATGCAGCACTTCAAAACCTTCCGCGACCGGCTGGGCGAGCTGCCCGTGACGGTGGACTACATCAACCGCTTCAAAACCACGAAGCAGGTAAAGGAAACGCTGGGCAAGGTGGCCGAGGGCAAAACCGACATCCTCATCGGCACGCACCGACTTACCAACAAGGACATTCAGTTCAAGGACCTGGGTTTGCTCGTCATCGACGAAGAGCAGAAGTTCGGCGTCAAGACCAAGGACAAGCTCAAGGAGCTGAAAGTGAACGTGGACACGCTCACGCTCACGGCCACGCCCATTCCGCGCACGCTGCACTTCTCCTTGATGGGCGCCCGCGACCTATCCGTCATCAGCACGCCGCCGCCCAACCGCCAGCCGGTGCAGACGGAGCTGGCCGTGTTCGACGAGCACCTGGTGCGCGACGCCATTGCGCGGGAGCTGAAGCGCGGCGGGCAGGTATTCTACGTGCACAACCGCGTGAAGGACCTCGACGAGCAGGCGGCCCTGATTCAGCGCCTGGTGCCCGATGCGCGCATCACCAGCATCCACGGGCAGCTGGAAGGCGACGTGCTGGAAAAGCGCATGATGAAGTTTGTGGAACACGACTACGACGTGCTGGTGTCCACCAACCTCATCGAATCGGGCCTGGACATTCCGAACGCCAACACCATCATCATCAACCGCGCCCACATGCACGGCCTCTCCGACCTGCACCAGATGCGCGGGCGCGTGGGCCGCTCCAACAAGAAAGCTTACTGCTACCTGCTCACGCCGCCCGTGGCCGGCCTGCCCTCTGACGCCCGCAAGCGCCTGAGCACCCTGGAGGAATTCTCCGACCTTGGGGCTGGCTTCAACGTGGCCATGCGCGACCTGGACATCCGCGGAGCCGGCAACCTGCTCGGCGGCGAGCAGTCGGGCTTCATCAACGACCTGGGCTACGAAACCTACCACCAGATTCTGGACGAAGCCGTGCAGGAGCTGAAGGAAACCGAGTTCCGCGACCTGTTCCTGGGCGACACGACCGGCCGCCTCAAGGAAGCCGCAGACTTTGCCCGCCCCCGCGAGTGCAGCATCGAAACGGACCTGCAAATCCTCATTCCCGATGCCTACGTGAGCAACGTCTCGGAGCGCCTGCGCCTCTACTCCAAGCTCGACCGCGCCAAGGAGCCCGAGGAGCTGCGCCGCCTGCTGGTGAGCATGGCGGACCGCTTTGGCCCGCTGCCGCCCGAGGTGGAGCAGCTGGCCGACATCGTGCGCCTGCGCTGGCAGGGCTCCCGCGTGGGCTTC
This sequence comes from Hymenobacter sp. FMD4, assembly GCF_058932745.1. Lineage (NCBI taxonomy): Bacteria > Pseudomonadati > Bacteroidota > Cytophagia > Cytophagales > Hymenobacteraceae > Hymenobacter > Hymenobacter sp. FMD4. The sequence continues at coordinate 82,234 of NZ_JBZYWH010000018.1, read as the reverse complement.
AGCAAGCTCACCCTCAAGAAAGGCACGCTCAAGGGCTACCTCGACGCCGGCGAAGGCCGCGAAGCCTACTTCCAGGGCGAGCAGTTCGGCCAGATTCTGAACTACGTGCAGACGCACCCGCGCTCGGCCCGCATGAAGGAGCACAAGCAGCAGCTCATCATCACCATCGAAGGCGTGGGCAACGTGCTGCAAGCCCGCGAGTTGATGAACGAGCTGAGCGTGGAGTCCATGCCGCCGGTGGTAGCGGCCACGGTCACGGATGATGAGGAGGATGTGTAAGCGGCGGATTTGCTACTTATGTAGAGAAATAAGAATATAAAGCGTTCAAAGTCAGCTTTTCAAAAACCGTCTATAAAGTTGCATCATCCTTGAACTAGCCCCTGACACTCACTTATGAGCGTGAGTAAAAAGTGTACAAGAACTTGTACAACTGGCGCGAGCTTATAGCTCGTACCCAGCTTGGCAGGAAGGCACAGCCTCCCTGCCTTTCAAAGGCAAGTGTCGCCTAAATATGGTTCCGCGACTCGTTCGCTATCTAAAGACATGAACTATAATTTCTTTGCCAGCAAAGCTGATAAGTTGGCGCTACTGGACTACCTATTCACAGAGACAGACCTACGCCTATATGAACTCAGTTCAGCCTTTGACACGGAAGTCAAGGCCTACAGCAGCACCACAACTGTAGTTGCTGATTATGACATGGAGTACGGCGGTCAATACGCCGCCTGCTTCAAACTTTGGTCACCTCGCTTCGGTGCTACACCAAGTCTCAGAAGAATAGAACTTAATCCGCAAAGCTGCCAAGGTCACACCTTCCGCTACGCTACTGAAGGCTGGGGCTTGATTCAACTTTATCTCGGCGGTCAGCAGAACGGAAGGTTAGCTCAGTCCGAACTTGGGCATTTCAACGAGAAAGGGGCGTTGGCACAAGAGGATGCTTATAGCTCCCGTCTAGGTATGGTAGGGGCTTGGAATTGGTCAGAAATAAATCTCACTTCTCGTAAGCTGAAGCACCTGCTACATTCCAAGCGCGCTGTCAAGAAGCTAGGGAGCATCGGCATTCTACCGGGTGCAGCCGAGCTTGAACAACAGGGCATCATCCTAAGCTTATAACCTGCTTGAGCGCCCTTGCATGGCTGTCCTACTCTTGCTTTGGTCTTCACTAGAAAACTAAGCCGCTTCAGCGCGCCGCTGCCGCCACGCCCTGCCACCCCATCTTCTCCCCGCCGCTACAGAAGCTCAAGGCACACGCGTCGAGACTTCCACGGGTGCCAGGCAGAGCTAGAGGGTACTTAGCGCGACGAAGTGGTAGCGGTGCTTGGCTCCGGCGGCCTTGGCCACCTCCTTGGGCTGCACATATCTTTGGGGCTGCCGCGTTACGCCTCCTATTTGCCTATCAGTATGCCGAGTATCTCTATTAAGAACATTATCAACTGGCGGCTCCTTGCTCTGCATCAGCTGGCTGTGTTCTGCTTGGTTATCGGAATACGCGAATTGTGGTTTATCCAGTACACAGGCTTGGCGCGCAGCTATGAGCAGTACGGCGTGAACTTCCTCAAACGCGACGAATGGCAGCAGCTCTCCGTGGGTGAGCTAATGACGGATCTGTACACGTGGGAAGCCAAGGCCACGCTCGTTGCCTTGGTAGGTGGCTGCGTCTTGTCGTGGCTAATTGTGAGCGTCCGCCGGGAGCGGCGCGTCATACCGCTGCTCGTTTGCCTGGTTGGCATACTACTGTACCGATACGGCTTTTACAATGCTGACTGGCTCGTGGAAACAATTCATTTTCTGTGTCGTCCCTTGTATGCGTTTAGCCTTGAGATTAGACTTGGGGTAACTGGTGTGGTACTCGTGGCGGCGGGCTTACTCCTGTTGTTCATCACTTGGCCGGCACGCAAGCAGGCGGTACCTGCGGGCGGGAGTTAATACTTAGGCAGACAAGCATCCTGCTGGCGCGTACATATAGTTAGTAGCTCAGAATGCGGGGTATCTTACCGCCTCTCAATGAAAAGTCAGCATCACTTCAAGCTTATGCCTCCTCCATCAGACAAGGTTTACACCATCACTGATTGGTACGACGGTCCGCGCGAGGGAGTGGCTGACTACCAAGGCCAGCCTTACCACTACCGCTGCTTAGCCGACGACGAACCATTTGACAAATCGGCCTTTTACTGGCTGACGCCCCTCGATGATGAAACCTACCAGTTGCTGATGGAGGATTGGGCCATTTCGTTGCGCTACCGCGCCGCACACGAGGAAGGACGCGCCACGCAGGAGCTGCACCCAGCTCTGCCGGAAGACCGGCTCCGGCACGAAGAACTTGCTCAGCTCATACCAGCCAAGCTCGAGAACCTCGCCGTGTTGAGCATATTGGCCGTTGCGGAGTTCGAGTACGGATCAAATACCGTAATCTGGACGGTAGTACCCAAGCTGCCGCGGTAATCCCGCTTCTCAACAGCTACTGAAGCTCCCCCGCCTCCTAATAGCCCGCGCCGCCCGGCCACCATTAATTGCTTTTGCGTCAATTAACTAAAGAGCCAAACAGCGGACATTTCGAACCACTCTGCGCTTCTCGGCAGACTGCAGCTGCCACGAACCGGCCCCGCTTCCCTGGCCATACGCACTGCATGGCCTTTACTGCCCCGTCACTTCAGCGGGTTTCTCGTCGTCGTTGCGCAGGCTGCGGCGCGGGCGGCGGGGCTGCTTGTTATCGAGCTTGCCGAAGCGGTAGCTGAAGGTCAGGCGCACGCCGCGGTTATAGATGAACAGGTGGTTGGTTTGCACCGACTGCAGCGTTTCGAAGTCGTTGACGAAGCGGTAGCGGCTGCGCAGGAAGTTGTCGGCGTTCAGCGTTAGGTCGGCTTTGCCTTTGAGCAGGTCTTGGCGCAAGCCCAGGGCGTAGAAGGGAAAAGCCGAAAGCCGCCCCTGCAGCAGCACCCGCGGCGAGTTGAGCTGGCCGAAGAACTGCAGGCTCAGGCCCCGATCGAACTTGTAGCTGGAGTTGAGCGAAGCCGTGTAGGCCACGCCGTCGTTGCGGATGCCCAGGGCCCGGCTGTGCAGGCGGGCATAGTACACGTTCAGGTTGCCGCTGAGGTCCCACTTCGGCAGAGGCTTCACCGAGCCGAAGGCCGTGAGGCCCACGGTACGGTTGCGGGCTGCGTTCTGGTAGGTGAGCGTGGTCACGCCCTGCGCGTCGGTGACGCGTACGCCCTCAATGGCATTGTTGGTCTGGCGGGTGTACAGGCCGAAGTTGACGGTAGAAGTGCCCACGAACGTGGTCCAGCCCAGCTCGGCGTTGTCGGTCACCTCGGCGGCCAGGGCGGGCGTACCGGTTTGCACGTTGCGCGGATCGAGGCGGTTGACGAAGGGGTTGAGGTAAAACAAGCCGGGGCGCTGAATGCGGCGCGAGTAGCTGAGGCGCACGGCCGCACCGGGCTGCTTCAGGTTGCGCGTCAGGGCCACGTTGGGCAGGGCGTTGAAGTAGGTATCCCGGATGCGGTCGGGGCGGTCCTGGAAGCGACCGGCTACGTTGGTGTGCTCGAGGCGGCCACCCAGGCGCAGGTTGTAGTGCTGGCCCAGGGGCGTGGCCCAGGTGGCGTAGCCGGCCACCACGCGCTGCGCGTAGTCAAACTCGCCGGTGACGGCACCCTGGGGCACAAAGGTTCCGGTGGCATGGTCGAACACGCCGGCCCCGTAGTCGCTGTACACCTCGCGCAGAATCAGCTTGGCCCCCAGCTCCACGGTCTGCTTGTCGGTGAGCGGGTGCACGTAGTCGGTTTGCAGCGTGTTTTCGACGTTGCGGGCCAGGTTGCGGCCCTTTTCCTGGTAGTAAGGCCGGAGTGTGCTCGGGTCGGCGGCAAACTGCTCGATGTCGTAACGGCGGCGGTTCTGGGTGCGGGCGTGCTGGGCCAGCACGGTCCACTCGCGGCGGCTGCCAGGGTAGGTGCGCACGTAGGAGCCGGTCAGGTCGTAGCTCAGGCGGCGCCCGCGGTCCACGAAGCTGCGCAGGAACGCCTGCTCCAGGTCCGGGTTGCTGGCCTGGTAGCGGGTATCGGCATCGGTGAGCAGGCGGTTCTGGAAGGTGCTGCCCTGCCAGGTCAGGTTCAGGGCGTGGTTTGGCGCGGGGTCGTAGTCGAGGCTGAGGCGGCCGCTGCCCAGGCCGCCGTCGCTGCGCCCGGTGTTGCGCTGCGTGAGCAGGCCCCAGCCGCCGTTGGGCAGCTGGTCGGTGCGGTCCACGTGTTGCCGGCCGGGAATGTAAAAGCCCTGCCCGTTCAGGGCCGAGGTCAGGGCCAACTGCTCGCGGCGCAGGTTCAAGCCCAGGTTCAGGTTGCTGATGCGCGTACCGACCGCCCCTCCCACCGTGCCGCTGAGGCCGCGCAGGGTGGCCTTGGTCAGCACGATGTTGACGATGCCGGCCGAGCCTTCGCCGTCGTAGCGGGCCGAGGGTGAGGTAATGACTTCCACCGACTTGATCTGGTCGGCGGGCAGCTGGCGCAGCAAGTCGCCCACGCCCCCGGCCACGGCGGTAGGCTTGCCATTGATGAGCACCTGCACGTTGGCGGCGCCGCGCAGCTGCAGGTTGCCGTCGGGGTCCACAGTCACCATCGGGGCTTTGCGCAGCACGTCGGCGGCGGTGCCGCCGCGGTTGGTGGCATCCTGGGCGGCGTTATACACGAGGCGGTCGGGCTGGGCTTCCACCACGGGCCGCTCGCCGGTTATGGTTACCTCGCTCAGCTGCCGGGCTTCCGGCTTAAGCTCGATAACGCCTAGGTCCAGCTCCGCCTTGCCGGCCGCCAGCTCGACCGGGCGCACGTGCCGGCCGTAACCCAGGAAACTGACGTGGAGCTCGTAGCGCCCAGCGGCCAGCCGGGCTAGGCTGAACTGGCCCTTTTCGTCGCAAAGCGCGCCGTCGAGGGCCGGGCCGCCGCCGGCGGGCAGCAACGCCACGGTGGCAAAAGGGACGGGCTGGCCCGTTTGGACGTCCAGCACCTGGCCTTGCAGCCGCAAGGTGCCGCGGGCTGCGGGTGCCGCGGCGGGTGGGGACTGTGCCCACGCGGCAGCGGCGGGCGTAAGCAGCAAGGGCAAGCTGCAGATCAGGGGAAGGATGTTTCGCATAGCAAGCAGAGAATGGTGCGCTCAAGCGGCAACTGCTGCCACTTTTGGAGGATTTTGCTTGCATAGATTCTGCGGCGGCCCGCCTGGCTGCGCCTGCCTGGCGTGAAGCGTAATTCCCGGCGGTTGAAGCGTCGGCGCCGCGCGTTGAAGTGTGACAACTGTTTTGCGGCTGATTAGGAGTGTAACCAATGGCGGCCCTGTCCAAAAGGATAGTTGTGGTGGTAAAGCCTGGGCATATTATACCAGAGGTAAATCCGCAAGACTGGCATCAGCAGGGTTTGCAAGACCCCATGCAGGGAAATGCAACCCTACCCTCTCTGCTAGCTTCATCAGAATCCTTAGCCGCTTCAGCGCGCCGCTGCCGCTACGCCTCGCCACTTCGTCCCAGCGTCTCGCCGCCGCTTGAGAAGTTCCTGTCACCTGCGTTGAGGTCGGTATTCCCGCCGTTGGGGCCCACGTTACGCTCGGCTTTCCGTCGGGGGCCCATTCTTCTTCGCCTCTTTCATTACCCGATTCAGCGCTGAACGCTTTGTATGCAGAACTTCTAATTTTACCCCTCCTTCCTTCCCCTATCGATGACGACAAAGCTATTCCTATCCGCCGCCGCTGCCCTGCTTACCTCTCCCCTGCTAGCCCAAATCCCCGGCTCGGTGGGCATCGGCACTACCGCGCCCAACCCGAAAGCAGCCCTGGACATCAGCAGCACCGACAAAGGCCTGCTCATTCCGCGCCTGACGCAGGCCCAGCGCACGGCCATGACCAGCGTGCCCGACGGGCTGATGGTGTTCCAGACCAACGGCACGCAACCCGGCTTCTGGTACTACTTCGGCGGCAGCTGGCTTAATATTCCCAATGCCGCCACAGCCGGCGACAACCTCGGCAACCACACCGCCACCCGCACCCTGCAGTACAGCGCCTACGACGGGGACAAAATCCACTTTACGCCCGACGGAGCAGACGGCGCCAAAATCGTCCAGTACACAGGCAACAACCTCGATATATATGCCGGCAGCAGCGTGGGAGCTTCGGGTGCCCTGCGCATCCTGACGGGGGAAGGCGCGGGCTGGCAGGAGCGCTTGCGCGTGGACCGCAACGGCCTGCTGACCGAGGGCGACGACTTCGTGGGCAACATTCCGAAGGAGGGCCCCGGCACCCGCCTGATGTGGTACCCGGGCAAGGGCGCCTTCCGCGCCGGACGCGTCAACGGCGTGCAGTGGAACGACAACAACGTGGGCATGTACTCCGTCGCGCTGGGCTTTAACTGCCGCGCCAGCGGCGACAACACCATTGCCATGGGACCCGGTAGCGTGGCCTCCCAGGGCTCGGCGGTAGCCATCGGCGAAAGCAACACCTCCAACGCCTACGCCTCCGTAACCCTGGGCTTCAGGGCGCACTCCAACGCCCGGCCTGGCTCCTTCGTCTTCGGCGACTTCAGCACACCCGACAATATCCTGTCCGGCGCCAACAACCAGGCAACTTTCCGCGTGGCGGGCGGCTTCCGCATCTTTACCAATTCCAGCCTGACCTCGGGCGTCACCATCACGGCCAACCAGAACGCCTGGGCTACCGTGTCCGACTCCACGAAGAAGGAGAGCCTGCGCCTGGCCGACGGCAACCTGTTTTTGGAGCGTATTAACCGCATGCGCCTGGGCTCGTGGAACTACCGCGGCCAGGATTCCCGCACCCTGCGCCACTACGGCCCCATGGCCCAGGACTTCCACACTGCCTTCGGCCACGACGGCGTCGGCACCATCGGCAACGACACCACCATCAACCAAGCCGACTTCGACGGCGTGAACCTGATTGCCATCCAGGCCCTGTACCGCCGCGTGCTGGCCCTGGAAGCCGAAAACGCCCAGCTGCGCCGGCAAGTGCAGCGGCCCACCACCCAACCGCAAACCCAACAGGCTGCAGCGGCTACCGCAGCCCTGGAAGAGCGCCTGCGCCGCCTCGAAGCCCAACTCGCCCCGCAGGCCCAACGCTAGCACATGCCCCCAAGTCGAAGCGCCCGGCGTTCCAGATGCAAGGAAGCCGGGCGCTTCGACTTGAGGTTTACGCGCCGCTGGCGGCCGCGCCAGCGGCGGCCGCGACGGATGCCTTATCCCGCCCCGTTACGGAGAGGATCAGCTGCACGGCTTCGGCGGGCTGGTCCCACTGCGGCAGGTGTCCGCAGCGGTCAAACCAGTACAGGGCCGCGTCGGGGAAAGCGGCCGCCGCCCGGCGGGCCTGGTGCGGGAAGCATACCCGGTCTTGCCGCCCCCAACCGATGACCAGCGGGTGGCGGATGCTGCCGCGCGGGGCTCCTTCCTGCTTCTGACCGTAAGCGAGGTGCCACAGCAGCTCGTCGAAGTTGGTGGTGCGGGCGTAGGTGCGCATTTCGTCGAGGGCAGCCTGGGCGGGCACGCGCCACGGGCGCACCGAGTACTGCGGCAGCAGCAGCGTACGGCCCAGCGCACTGCCCGTAATGGCGGGCATCACCGGCTGCAGCAAGCGAATCAGGCGCACGGCGCCGGCCCCGGTGTAGTAGAAAAACGTCTTTTCCCAACCCTCCCAGAAGCCGCCGGGATTGAGGGCTACGGCGGCGCCGAGCACCCCGCGCCGGGCCAGCTCCAGCACCAGCCGCGCCCCCATCGACGAGCCCACGCAGTCGACGCCCACCAGCTCGTGCGCCCGCAACCAGGATTCCAGGGTGTCGGCCAGGGTGTAGATGGAGTTTTCGCCCGCCAGGGCAGGCGTCTGGCCGTGGCCCGGCAGGTCGATGGCAATGACTTCGCGCTCAGCGGCCAAATCATCGAGGATGGTTTGCCAGCCCCGCCAGCTGCTGCCGATGCCGTGAATGAGCAGCAGCGACCGGCCGCTGCCGCGACGAATGTGGTGTAGTTCCATGGGATACAGTGCGAAACAAGCAGGTCGCCCGCCGAGCCTTTCCCGGCGGCACGAGCTACCGTGGTACGCAGCATCCGGCCCCGTGGCCGTGTGCTGCCGCTGGTTACTACCCAACGGAACTGCAGAACAACTGTCCATCACGGGGCTCAATCCAGGACTGTATAGGCTGCAGGTACGATCCGGCAATCAGCGCATCGCCTGTGCTTTAATGGTGGAGTAACAGAAGCAACCACCCTGCGCAAGCATCTCGCCGCCGCTTGGGAAGCCCCAGTCACGCGCGTTGCGGTTCGTGTCACGGGTGTTAACGTGCAGGCCACGCATGTCGAGGCGCATGGCACCAGCGTTGGGATTCGTGTCACCCGCCGCGAAGTCTATGTCGCCGCCGCTGAGGTACATTTTCTGCTCCGCTCCCCGTTGCGCAGCCACATTACCAACTCCTCGATGTTGGTGGCCGAATGCAAGTAAGCGGCGCAGAATACCTAGCTCAATGTTGCTGGTAAAGCGTGGCTCTGCAAAAGCGTAATCTGCTCGCGGCATTGGTGTACCTTGTTGTTTTCTAATGAAGCGCCGCGCTTCACCAGCAACATGGATCCGGACAAGGAATGTATTTGGTCTGTTAGCGAGGCTTTGCCGCACCGCTCGGCTCTGAATACCCGATATGTAACGGCGCTGGCATTCTTGCTGCTGGGTATCGTTGGGCAGCTGTATGCTCAGGCTCCGGCCTGGAGCCTGCAAGGCCAGATTGTGGGAGAAGCCCAGGCGCCGCTGCCATTCGCTACCGTTTCGCTGGTAGACCCGCAAAGCACGGAACACGCCAGTACCACGGCCGATGCCACGGGTCGGTTTATCATCCGCCTCGGGCGGGCCGGTGAGTACCACCTCGTGGTGCGCTACCTGGGCTACCAGAACTACCGCTCGGCGCCGTTCCCACTGACCTCTGACAAAGACGTCGGAGTGATAACCCTGACGCCGGCGCCCCGCGTGCTGCAGGGCGTGGTGGTGCAGGGCAAACAAGATCTGGTGGAGCTGAAGGACGACCGCATCGTATTCAACGTGGCCCGCAGCATCGACGCGAAGGGCAGCAGCGCGCTGGACATGCTCCGGAAGGCCCCCGGCGTGGAGGTCGACAACGGGCAGAGCATTGCGCTGAACGGCAAGCCGGGCGTGCTGGTACTGCTCGACGGCAAACAAACCTTTCTTTCCGCCCGCGAACTGGCCGACCTGCTGCAGTCGATGCCGGCGTCCTCGTTGCAGGCCATCGAAATCATCAGCAGCCCCTCGGCCAAGTACGACGCGGCGGGCTCGGCGGGCATTATCAACCTCAAAACCGCCAAGGCCTGGAAAAAGGGCTTCAGCGGCACGGCTACGGCCGGGGTGGCTTACGGCGAGAGCCCCAAGCACAACTTCGACGCGAACCTCAACCACCGCCGCAACAAGCTCTACGCATTCGGTAGCTACAACCACTTTTTCGGCTATCGCTACTACACTTACGGCTCCGACCGCCTGCAACAAGGCACCGCCTTGCAAAGCGCCACCGACGACACCGACAAGCGCCAAAACGCCGGTGGCCGGCTGGGCCTCGACTACCAGCTCAACCGCAAGCATACCGTGGGGCTGCTGCTGACCCGCAACGCCGTGTTCGGCGGTGGTTATACGTTTACCCGCACGGCCATCGGGGCTCCGGCGGCCGACCGCATCGAGCAGCTGCTGGAAGCCGACAACGACTATTACTTCCAACGCACCAGCCGCCAGAACGTCAACCTGAATTACCGGTACGAAGACTCAGTGGGCACCGCCCTGAGCGTGGACGCGGACTACGCTTTCTTTCGCAAGGGCAACAAGAACCTGCAAAACAACGCCTACCTCACGCCCGAACGCGCCCTGCTGACCAAGCGCACCTACCGCACCATCAACGACATCGACATCGACTTGGGCGCGGTGAAAGCTGATTATACCCGCAAGGTCGGGCCCGGTACGCTGGAAGCGGGGGCTAAATACGCGCAGGTGGGCACGGCCAACGACGGTAGGTTCTGGCACGTCGGGCCCCGCGGCGACAGCCTCGACGAGCGACGCTCCAACCTGTTTGACTACCGCGAGCAAATCAGCAGCGGCTACCTCACTTATCAACGGCCCTTGACCCGCTGGACGCTGCAGGCGGGCTTGCGGCTCGAAAACACCCACGCCCGCGGCACCCTGCAGTTTGTCCACCAGGGCAGCGACTCTACCACCGCCATCCGCCGCAACTACTGGAACTTGTTTCCTTCGTTTAGCGCGTCGTTTCGGGCGCACGCCGACCATCGGTTTTCGTTGGCGTACGGGCGCCGCATCGACCGCCCGGCGTACGAGGACCTGAACCCCTTCGTCTACCTGCTCGACGAACTCTCCTTCTGGCAGGGCAACCCGCTCCTGCAACCGCAGCTCACGCACCGCGCCACGCTGCAGTACGCCCGCAAAGCCACCACCGTGGTTGGCCTGACGCTGGCGCACACCGAGCAGTTCAGCGCCCGGGTGACGGATACGCTGGCGGCGCGAAGGCTGGTGATGATGCAACGCAATGTGGGCCAGCAGCGCCACGTGGCCCTGACGGTGTCGCACACCGCGACGCTCGCCGACTGGAGTAAGCTTACCCTCAACGGCACGCTTTACCAGCTTCGCAACCGGGTGAACTGGGAAGGCTACCGACGCTTCGACCTGCAGCAAGTAGCCGCCCGCATCAACGTGCAACAAACCATCGACTTGCCGTGGGGGTTCACCGGCGAGGTTTCGGGGTTCTACGTCTCGCGCCGCCTGACCGGGGCCAACGTGTTCACGCGCAACAACAGCCAGCTGAGCCTGGGTCTGCAGCGCAGCTTCTGGAACAAAGCCGCCACGATCCGGCTGGTCGTCAACGACGTATACAAGGGCAGCTGGGTCCGCTCCACGCAGCGCATGCCCGACTTTGAGCTGAATAACTACGGCTATTACGAAACCCGGCAAGTGCGGCTCAACTTCACCTACGCCTTCGTGAACAGCAGCTTGAAAGGTCCTCGTACCCGCAGCTCTGCCTTGGAAAGCGAAGAAGGCCGGATAAGGTGACGCCGGCCGGCCGTTATAACCCCAGGCTGTCTACGGCGGCCTTTTCGCAATTGTGGCTTTCGGCCGGATAGCGCAGCACGTGCTCAAACCGACTCTTTTACATACAAAAAGTTAGCTTAACGCCGGACCTGCGCGGCGGGCACCATTGCGGCGCGTAAAGCCGCCACTTGCTCCTGCAAGGTTAGCAGGGAGGCGTGGTCGGCTTGCTGGGCCGCCTGAGCCTGCTCGGCACGGCGGGTTTGGGCAGCCAGCGCGGCCTCCAGTTCCTTGATGGCCTCCAGAAGCACGGGCGTGAGCAGGGCGTAGTTCACGGCCTTATAGCCCTGGGCATCGGTGCTTACCAGCTCGGGGTACACCCGCTCCAGCTCCTGGGCCAGGAACCCTAGCTGTTCGGCGCCGGCTACCCCGCCGTGCTGCACGCCCAGCGCGTTCCAGTGGTAGCGCACGCCGCGCAGCTGCCGCACGGCGGCCAGCGCCCCGGCCAGGGGCCGCACGTCCTGCTTAAAGCGCGCGTCGGAAGCCGACACGTTGGAGCCGCGGATAACGCCGTTCACGTCCAGCTTATAGGCGGGGTTGGTGGTGCCCACGCCCACGTTGCCGGTGCCCTGGTCCCAGCTCATCACGGGCACGGCCCCGCCGCCGTTGAGGCGGTCCAGAATCAGGCGGTCGGCGTTGGTGCCGCCCTCGCTGCCGCCGGTGTTATGGCGCAGGTTCCAGCCGTAGTTGAGGTTGTCTTCGCGAAACCGCAGCGTGGCCCCATTTACGTTGTTGTTGGCGTTGGAGTGCAGCACCAGCGAGGGGGTGGCCATGCCGCCCAGTTCCACCTCGCCCGCGCTGCTGATGGTCAGGCCTTGGCTGCCGCCGTTGCCCACCAGTTTGAAAGCGCCCAGGTTGAAGTTGCCCCCGGCGGCGGTAATGGGCTGCCACTTGCCGTTGCCCACGCCGTCGGAAGTAAGTACCCGGCCCGCAGCCTGGGTACCGTCGACGATGCGAATGGCGGCGTTGGCATTGACGTAGCCGGGGTGACCGGCCAGGCCCACCCAGCGCAGCGGCGTCTGGCCCGGCCGACCGGCCGTGAAAATGCCGGCCCAGCCATCGGAGCGGTAGGCATTGCCCCACACGGCGTAGTCGATATCCACGCCGGTGGGGCCGGTGCCGTAGCCCGAGAGCATGGTGCGGGTGTAGTGGCGCCCGTAGAGGCTGCGCGTCATGAGGGCCACGCTTTTGGAGGGCACCAGCGACCGGATTTCCACCTGGGCCACGGAGTCGCCCAGCGCGCTGGTCGCTACTGCAGATAAGCGTTTGTTGTTCAGGTTGAATTCCTGGGTAGCGGTGTGGTTGCCCAGGTTGTCGCCGGACTTGGTTTTGTCGGGAATGTAAAGCCAGGTACCGCCCGTGGCGTACCAGAAGCCCTGCCGGCCGTTGGTCTGAAACACCATCAGGCCGTCGGGTGGGGTGCCAATCCGGGCGCGCGTGGCGGAGTCCATGCGCGGGATGAGCAGGCCCTTGCCGGTGGCGTCCAAGTCGAGGATGGCTTTGTCGTTGGGGGTGCCGGCCGTGCCAATGCGTACCCCGCCGGGCGTGGTTTGGGCGGTGGCGATGGAGGCAATAAACAGGGTAGCCAGAAGGGGGTAAAGCTGTTTTATCATGCAGCAGAATAGGTGGATAAGTGTATTAAGTATCAATATTAATATATATACATAGCAAGTCAAAGCACTCGCCTCGCCAGTGGCCGGGTCCACAACACGGAGTAAGCTACGCCGCTGCCGCGCTCCGGGCCGTTCTCGCCGCTCGGTCCGGCGGCTTGTCGCTCCCGTCCGGATTCCTGTCTCCTCAACTGGCGTGCGGCTGCAAATCGCGCCCAGCTTACCCAAAGAAAGGCGGGCGAGGCCCGGTTTCCTTATCTTGTTCGGCAGACACCCGCAACCCTGCCATCCTGCTTATTCCCCGTTCCCCATGACATTGCGCTACCTGTTGTTCATCTCCCTTCTCGGCGGCTGTGGCCCGGCTAGCACGCATGCCGCAACGCTACCGCAGGCAGCCCCAACGGATACCAGCCGACAGGCAACGGAAGCAGCCTTGCGGGCTTACGTGCAGCAGCAGGTGGAGCGCGGCTTTGCCGGGGCGGTACTGGTGGCCCGCGGCAACACCGTCTTGCTTCAGCAGCAGACGGGACCCAACGCGGCTTCGGCCCTGCCCACGGCTTACTGGCTGGGTTCTACCTCCAAGCAGTTCGCAGCAGCGGCCGTGCTGAAGCTGGCGGAGCAAGGCCGCATGCAGCTCACCGACGCGCTGCCCAAGTTTTTCCCCAACACGCCGGCCGACAAGCAACGCATTACCCTGCACCAGCTGCTCACGCATAGCGCCGGCCTAGCCGACCAGAATTCTGCCGATGGCGTTACCCAGCCCGACAAAGCGGCCGCCGTACTATTGAGCAAGCCCCTAGTAGCCCCCGTGGGGGCCGGTTACCGCTACTCCTCCGATGGTTATAACCTGCTGGCGCTGGTGGTGGAAAAGGCCAGCGGCGTGCCTTACGAACAGTACCTGCGCACGCAGCTGCTCGCCCCGGTCGGGCTGCAGCAAACTGGTTTCTGGGGCGAGGAAATAGCGAGCGGCGTGACCCTGGCTCCGGTGCAGGATGCCAAGCGGGTCGGCAGAGTCTCGGCCAAGGTGTACAAAGACGGCCGCAGCCAGCCCAACTACGGCTACCGCGCCGCCACCGGCATGTACAGCACCACTGCTGATTTCTACCGCTGGCTACAAGCCTTGCGCGGCGGCCGGGTGCTGAGCCAGGCCAGCCTGGAACAGCTGTTTGCGCCCAGCGTACCGGTGCGGCAGGAAGGCGAAGCGCAGGTGCATTACGGCTACGGCTGGGTGGTGGTCCGGCAGCCCGGCCGCCCTACCCTGCTGCGCCACACCGGCGCCGAAGACTGGCTGGGGCACAACAGCTTTGCCGTGATGCAAGGCGAGCTAACTATTGTGGTGCTTTCCAACGCCGGCGAGCCGAATGGCAACACCTGGAGCCGCACGGTGGCGGAAGGATTGTTGAAAAAGCTGACTGTTCCGACTCCCTAATCAATGTGGGGTGCTGAAGGTGACCTCTGCCCTGACTGACGCGGACTTGTAGCTAGTGAGTGTTGCCAATGAGCCCTAACGCTTTTTCCAGCCCACAAAAATTTCAGGTTTAGGACGGGAGCCCTGCTGAGCGCAGTCGAAGCATCTCTACTGATAGTGACCTCAACGAAGCGGTAGAGATGCTTCGACTGCGCTCAGCAGGACCGTTCTGGGAAACAACGCTTGTTCAACCACCTCTAGCCCACGCCGCTCGATACGCGGAATCCATCTGAGGAGGGGAACTAGTTTTGATTCTAGCCATAACCCTATTCAAGAACCTATAAGAGCCGTCAGCTTCCCGGCATACGTCAGCGTGAGCTGGTGCATGGCGCGGGTACATGCCACGTAGAGCATGCTCTTGTCCACCTCCGTGCGGTAATTGCGGGCAGAGGCGAAGGGCACCACCACGGCGTCGAATTCCAGGCCCTTGGCCAGGTGCGCCGTGGTGATGACCACGCCTTCGGCAAAGGCGGTGGACTCCTCGGTGAGCAGGTGCACGCCGGGAGCCTGGAGCGCCTGGTGCGCTTGTTCGGCCTGGCGCTGGGTTTTGCAGATGATGCCCAGCGACTGGTGGCCGGCGTGTCGGAAGTCTTGCACCAGCTGCTGCAGGGCCTGCAGTTCCGCGTCGGGGCTGGGGCAGCACAGCAGGGCCGGCTCCGGGCCATGCCGCTCCAGGGGCATGATGTGGGGATTGGGCCTGATGCGCTGCGCAAAACCCGTGATTTCGACGGTAGAACGGTAGCTGCGGTAGAGCTTCACCACGTCGGCTTGCGGAAAGACGCGTTCGATGGTTTCGGCCGAGGACGCGCTGTAGGGATTCACCGTCTGGCTCACGTCGCCCAGAATGGTTTTGCGGCAGTGGAACAGGCGCGACAGCACGCTGTACTGCACCGGCGTGTAGTCCTGCATTTCGTCGACGAGCAAGTGCCGCACGTGTTCGTAGGCGGTGATGCCTTCCAGACGCAGGCGCAGATAAATCAGGGCAAATACATCGGCGTACTCCAGGCGCAGGCTTTGGTTGAGCTTCAGCAGCTCGGGCCGGCCGATCCAGCGGTAAAAGTCGCGGTAGAGGTCGAGCACGTGCTGGAAGCGGAACATACGCTGCAGGCCCTCCGCAATGGCGTTTTTGTCGCCGCCGGTGAGCTTGCGGCCGACGGCGTCGCGCACGTAGGCCCGTACGTCGTTGGCCACCAATTGGGCACGTTTCAGCAGCGGCACGCGGTGGTAGGTCCGGAACTTCTGCTGAATAACCGCGGCGGGCACCACTGTGCGGCCTACCCGCAGCTCTGTGAAAGTGAAATAGTGGTTTTCGACGTGGAGCAGGTACTGGTTCAGCTGGGTGAGGAACTCAAACGAGGACTTGAACTGGATGCGTTCGATGAAGGCCGGGTCGGGGCGCTCCAGCAGCTGGGACACCTGCTCGAAAAAGGTCTGGAACGTGTAAGGCGGGCCGAGCAAGTCAGCCGCCAGCTCGTCCATGCCCATCTCGGGAATGTGCTCTTCGCCCAGTTCGGGCAGCACGTTCGAGATGTAGTCGGCGAAGACCTTGTTGGGCGAGATGATCAGGATGTCCTTGGCCCCGATGGTGTCGCGGAAGCGGTAGAGCAGGAACGCAATGCGGTGCAGGGCGATGGAGGTTTTGCCCGAGCCCGCCACGCCTTGAATGACCATCACCGAGGCCTCCTCGTTGCGGATTACCGCGTTCTGGTCGCGCTGAATCGTGGCCACGATGTTTTTCATCTTGTCGTCCGACGACTTGGCCAGTTCGCGCTGCAGCACGTCGTCGTGGATGTTCACGTCGCTGTCGAGCAAAAACTCCATACGGCCGTCGCGGATGCGGTACTGCCGCTTCAGCTCGATGCGACCCTGAATGCGGCCGGAGGGTGTGACGTAGGAAGCCTCGCCCAGCTCGAAGTCGTAGAACAAGGAAGAAATGGGGGCCCGCCAGTCGTAAATCAGGTTCTGACGCTGCCCCTCGCCCGCAAAAGCGTGCACGCCGATGTAAACCGGCGTGGTGCCCTGATTCGCGGTGGCGAAGTCGATGCGGCCGAAGTAAGGCGACTGCACCAGCTTGTTGAGGCGGCGCTTACGGGCCACGGCCGCTTCGCCCGTAAAGGCCATGCGGTTGATGGACTGGTCGGCGGCCACCATGTCGGCCTCGTCCAGCCCGGACTGGTGCTCGTGGAGGTACTGCTTTTGCTGCCGCAGTTCGCTGGAAAACTGCTTTACCGCATCATCTACCCGCCGGATGGCCAGCGTAATCTTTTCCTTCACCTCTTCCAGGTATTCCCGCTCTTCCTGTTCCGTTGCGTTTACCACGTGCTGCGCTTGCCTAATGAGCCCGCAAATTACGGCTGATAAGAGCGTCTTCCCTTGTTCGCCGAGTGCATTGCGGACATTGGTCAGTGAGCATCGTATTTCCTCACCTAGCGCGAGCATGTAGGTTGTTTGGCAGCAGTTGCGCCTCCTCGCCGCCCCAACGGCAGCCGTCGGCCCGTTTACTTTTTTGATGTAAGCAGAGAAGGGCGGGCTAGCATGAGCTTCAATAAGGTGTGGGCCGAGGCTCCCTGGGCGAAACAGCGGTTGTTGTTCGCATGTAGGCAAACGCGCTCCGGCTTCGAGTTGGTGCCGCCCACATCATCATGTGATGAGTCATTTTCGGCAGTACTAACGCGGGCAGGTAGTTTTGGGCCACCGCCGCTCCTGAGCCGGCACCCAGACCTGCTCAAGCGACGACGGAAGCACTTTGGAGCGCCGCCCGCCACGGGTAACATAATGTCCGGCATCTGCTCGGCGTCGATCCATTACACTTGTTCTGGCCTCAGCATCGGCAGTTATGAAAGTACTTATCATCGGCGACAGCATCGTGCGCGGCCAGCAGGGGGAAAGCTTTGTGCAGCCGCTAGCCCGCCGTCACCCCGACTGGCAGATCACCAACGCGGGCATCAACGGCGAACCCATCCGCAGCATCGGCCGCCGCCTGCTCCAGCGGCTGCAAGCGGGGCAGCGCTACGATATCATTGTGCTGCAGGGCGGCGGCAACGACATCAGTTTGCCTACTTATGCCGGGCAGGGCTTCTGGTTTCGGCAGGCCCTAGCCCACATGCGGCGACAAGGGCATGAGCCGCTCGATGCAGTGGGCTTCGAGCAGGAGCTGCTGCAATTGGTGACGCAGGTGCAGGCCCTCACCCCGGCTCCAGTAGTGCTTACGACAATGGGCTGCATGGGCGAAGACCTTCATGCCGGCCTCAACCCCCAGCGCGACATCTTCAACGACGCCATCCGGCGGGTGGCTGCGGACCGGCAGTGCGCCCTGGCCGAAGTAGCCCTCCGCTTCGACGAACGGCTGCGGCGGGTAGCAACGCCAGCGCCGTTCACTTACCACTTCTGGAATACCGCCCTGGGCGACAAGGTGCAGGCCCTGCTTGGCCGCTGCGACGCGCTCAGCCGGCAGCGCGGCCTGCACCTGACCATCGATGGCGTACACCTGAACCGCCACGGCGCCGCGCTTTTCGCCGAGGCGGTGGAAGAAGCATTGCTGCGGCTGGCCCCGCGGCCCCCACAGCAGTCGGCAGGCCATGCCGCTGCTGGCAAAGACAAAACTTCACAACTGGTGTGAGCTTGCCGCTCGTGTCGGGCACAGCGGAGAACTGTACCTCCCAGCCGTCCGAGCAACACCCTGACTTCGTTACTGCGTCAGCGCCCCAGCTCCTATCTTCCTTAGATGAAAACCGAGAAAGAGAAGATGCTGGCTGGAGAACTTTACAACGCACTGGACCCGCAGCTGGCGGCGGAACGGGTGCAGGCGCGCTTGCTGCTGAAGGAACTCAACGAATCACGGGAAGATGAGCCTGAGAACAGGCAGCGCATCCTGCAGCAGTTGCTGCCGCAGGCCGGGCCTGGGCTGTGGCTGCAGCCGCCCTTTTACTGCGACTACGGCACCAACATCCGCCTGGGCGAACAGGTGTTTTTCAACTTCAATTGCGTGGTGCTGGACGTGGCTCCGGTCATCATCGGCAGCCGCACCCTGCTCGGGCCCAACGTGCAGCTATATACCGCTACCCACCCGCTTGACCACCGCGTGCGGGCCAGCGGCCTGGAAGCAGGTCAGCCCATCACCATTGGCGACGACGTGTGGATTGGTGGCAACGTGGTGGTTTGCCCGGGCGTCAGCATTGGCTCCCGCAGTGTCATCGGGGCCGGCAGCGTCGTCACCCGCGATATTCCGGCCGATGTGGTGGCCGCTGGTAACCCGTGCTGGGTGATTCGCTCGTTGGCGGACGCGGGGTGAGATGGTAAACGGAACCTACCGACGCGCGTCCGGAGCCATTGCATCTTTCGCCCCCGATGCCTAGTGCTTCATTGCTGAATGGCAGCGCGTACCTTACGCCTTGTTTGGGCGCGGCTCCGCGTCTGCTCATTGCTGGCTTCAACCCTTCCTTTCTCATGCCCCACCTCCTTCTCTTGTGCGCTTTACTGCTTTTGGGCATCGCCGCTTCTGCACAAGCGCCTTCCCAGGCCAGCAGTCTGAACGGGCGCTGGCAAACGGTCAAGGCTGGGTCGGAGTTTATTATCGACGTGACGGGCTCGGCCGCCACCATTCGCGCCGTCAGCGGCAAGGGCGTAAGCCAGGTGATGGTCGGCGGCCACATCTACGACAGCATCCGCTACGTGGGCAACAACACCTGGCGTGCCCGGCGCAACAGCTGGCGGCCCCGCGTCGGCCCCAGCGGCGACCAAGGCTACTGGGCCAAGGCCGAGGTGCGGCAGCTGTACCTGAGCCCGGATAAAAATACCCTTACGGACAGTGCCAGCTGGATCCTATACCGGTTTGGAACCGGGTCGGCGGCTCCGGCGGAGGCGCCCCGCCGCAAAGTCACCCACGACTTCGGCGGCGTCATGGGCACGTTCCGGCTGGAAGCCATGCCCGGCGGGTTCCCGGGCGACCACACCATCGTGGAATTCACCAACCGCACCGACGACAAGCGCGCCACGGTGCTACTAAAAACCGACGATGGCAAGCTCCTGAAGCTCACGCTGGATCCGAAAGCGACGGAAACACAGAAGTTGTTTAGCCGGAGCCTGGAAGTGCAAGTACTCTACCACGAGCGCAACGCGCCCGCGCTGGTGCTGCGGCCCTTCGACTTTGTAAAAGGTCAGCCACGAACCACCATTATAACTGCGGATAGGCAAATAAGCATCAGCCCTGCCGGCACGCGGCCCTGAAAGCGCGCACCCGATTAGGCGAAAAACTAATCTGACGCTGCTCCCGCGCGGTGCTGTCCAGTAACTCCTGAAAAATTGAGGCTGGGGGTAAAGTTTCCCCGCCCGCCAAACTCTGCCGGCTACCCTTGCGTGGGGTAGTGACGCGCACGTTAGGTTGCCTACCGGGTAATGCGCCAGCTATTCTAGTCAGCTACAGCCTACTCGCCAACGAGGCAAACCGTTCGAGAAACAACGGCAAAAGCAGGCAAGCCCATACCGCGTCATTATATTTGTATTGTCCAAAGTTGGGCCGTTGTGGCAATTGGGTTTTGAGACGCTTGTTCGCCCTGTTTTGCCCTGTGCTACACACCTGTTAGCCTTTTATGAAAGCTCGTTTTACCCTGCTGTTTCCTTCCCGCACGGCTAACGGCCGTCCTAACTTCGCCGAGGGGCCTTCCCGCATGTCTGACTTGCGGAAGGGGCTGGCCGCGGTGGCCCTGGGGGCGCTAACCTGCGGCTCAGCGCAAGGTCAGGACGTTATTATCAAAAACGACAAGTCCGAAATCAACACCAAAGTGGTCGAGATTACCGAAGAGCACGTGAAGTACAGGCTCTTTGACCACCAGGATGGCCCAATCTACAATATCCAGAAGGCGGAGGTGTGGATGATTATCTACGAAAAAGGCCGCCGGGAGAAGTTTAATCAGCCTGCCTTGGCTGCTACGCCGACAACTCCGGCCGCTGCGCCGGCACCAGTAGCAGCGGCCACAACGGCTGCAGCAGCCACGCCAGCCGCTCCGGCCTTAGCTACGCCAGCAGAGCCGGCGCCCGTGGCAGCAAACCCGGCCCCGGCCACACCAGTAGCAGTACAGCCAGTGACCGAAGCTCCGGCGAGTCAGGACAACCCAGCGACGGCACCGGCGGGAGCCTCGCCAGTGGTAGCCCAGGCTGAAGCTCCTGTCGCTCCAGTAGTAGTTCAGGAGCCCAAGGCGGCTGCGGTGGCCGTGCAAGAGCCTGCGGTAGTTGCGCCCAAGCCCGCCGAGCCGGCCAAAACGGGGCCGGCACCCCGGGAGGCTTTGCCGGCGCTAAGCGCAGGCCAAGTGTTGTGGACCGCTACGCTGGATGGCGAAGTGCTGCAGAAATACGTGAATGCCGACGGCAACATTCTGCTGCTGCGCCGCAATTCGCTGCAGTGCGTAGCACGCAGCACCGGCCGGCAACTGTGGCGCACCGATGTCGAGCTGGCTTTAAAGGCCGCCCGCGTGGGCAAGACGTCGATGGTGGAAGTAACGAGCCAAAAGCCCACTTCGGAATTCTCCCAGTCGACGCTGATAGACACGCGCAACGGGAAGGTGCTCTACAGCCCCCCTGCCACCAAGCAGCTCGGCAACCGGGTAGTTTACGCTGGCAACATCGTGCAGTGGGAAGCTACCGACACGTACACGAAGGCTTTGGTTTTCGACCAAAACACCGGTGCCAAAGTCAGTGAAATTCTGATTGCTGATTCGCGCTACCGCTCGGGCAATGTCGTGCATCGCCCGGATGGGCAGTTGCTGTTTTTCACCTCGCAAGGCTTGGTGGGGCTCGACCCCGTAGCGGGCACGCTGCTGTACAAAGTACCGCTGAAGAAGCTGACGAAGCCGAGCGAGGTGCCCGTCTATGGGGAACCCACATTTCAGCTGTTCGAGACCCAGAAGCCCGGCCAGGTCTGCGTGCTGAAGGACGGCTACCTGACCACGCTGAACCTGCAAACCGGGCAGGTACTAGGTGAGCGGGAGCTGCCGCGGCTGCAGGTAAACTTTCACGAGCTGGAGCAAGACCGCCTACTGGTCGGCAGCCCTGCCAAAAAAGGCCTCAGCATGCACCTGATCGACAAAAACACTTGCCAGGAAGTAAAGTCCAATCTGCTGAGCATTACCAACGGCGGCGCCATGACGCACTTGGGCAACGACCTGTTCGTCATCAGCACCACCACGATGGGTGGCTCCAGCGTGAAGCTAGTAGACCTGACCACGCTGACTTTGAAAGCGGAAAAGACGTTTAAAACCGGTGGTGGCTATTACGGAAACATCATCAACACCAACAACGGCATCGGCCTGCTGAGTGCTTACTCGGTGGATTTCTTCGACCCTAAAACCTACGCCACCGTCAGCAAAACGAAGTACTACGCGCCCAATATCACGTCCAAGGCAAGCGTAGATGACGACACGTACTTCTACGCCAGCGGCTATGTAGGCCGGGTGGATATGAAGAAGGGCGAAGAGTCCTTGCTGCTCAAGGACAAGCTACCGCTCAAGCTGCAGGAGGAAGAAGTACCGGAACTGGAAGTGGTCGACGACGGTGTGCTGCTGCTGGCGGCGCAGTCGGTAGCGAAGGTGGATTTCAAGGGCAACTTGGTGTACAACCAGTACTTCGCGCCCCCTGGTCAATCGGCCGGTCGCGTCATCGGCAACGTGGCCCAGGTGGCCGCCGCCGCGTACTTGGCCGATGCAGCCGGTAGCCAAGCCAAGTCGGCTGGCAGCACCGCTACCAAAAACGATTGGCTGACCAAGCAGAAAGCCTTTGAAGGCGCCGGCGAGGTGGCGGGCCAGGACTTGCGCAAACGTTACTCGAAGTCGGCCCAGGCACTCAACTACCAGATCATGCTTACGAAGTCGGACCGCAACGATGACGGCCGCTTCAAGCTGGTGAAGTTCAACAAAGCCAACGGGAAGGTAGAGGGGCAGGTAGAGGTGAATAGCCGGACGCCGGACTACATCTTCGACCCGGTGGACGGGCTGATTTACCTATTTGAGGCCGACAAAGTGAAAGCCTGCAAAATCTAACCGAAAGCAAATTGCGGAGCGAGGCTAGAGCCAGCTCCGCAATTTTTTTTGAGAAGCGACCCCACGGCCGCTGTATAATCCGATGGTCAAAGTACTGATGATTGGCACATTGCTTCAGAGAAAGCTCTAAACTGGCCTGACAGTGTATCGCCCCAACTTTGACAACGGTTTTCTTCGCCAGGAAATATTGAGGGTCGGTAAATGCGCTGCTGACCAACCACAAACCCGCACGACTGAACAACAAGTAAATAAGTA
Organism: Hymenobacter sp. FMD4; assembly: GCF_058932745.1. NCBI lineage: Bacteria > Pseudomonadati > Bacteroidota > Cytophagia > Cytophagales > Hymenobacteraceae > Hymenobacter > Hymenobacter sp. FMD4. The sequence goes on along the minus strand of NZ_JBZYWH010000018.1, from coordinate 59,759 downwards.
GCTCTAAACCAGCAGTTTGAAAGCCGCCGCAGCACAGGCTCCGGCTAGCGTATTGAGCAGGTTTACGGTGTTGTTACCCAGGACGCCCCGCCGCTCCAGCGTGGCCCCGAGTACCGAATCCACCACGTTTCCAACGGTGCCGGCCACCGGCAGCCACCATACCCACGGCCCCCAGCCGTGCACCAGGCAATAAGCTGCGGCAATGATAGTGCTGCCTGCCGCACCTAGTAATGTGCCTTCCACACTCACTACGCCGTTTTCGCCGCGCACATCGGGTCGGAAGGTGAGGATGTTCACGTACCGGCTGCCGTAGACGTTGCCCAGCTCCGAGGCGAGCGTGTCGGCGGCGGCGGCGGCAAAGCTGCCGGCCAGCATCAGCGTGCCCAAAGAGGTAAAGGCGGGAAAAAACCAGCTCAGCAGGCCAAGGCCGCCGGCTACGCCGGCATTGGCCACTACCTGCCCGGCAGTGCGACGGCCGCTGTTTTCTTCGGCCAGGCCTAGCCGGCGCTTGTCGGCCACGCGCCAGGCCGTAGCCGCCGTGCCCAACCCGAAGAACAGCGCCAGCAAGGATAATCCTAAGTACCCTGCGCCCAGGAAGATGCCTAAACCTAAGATGCCACCCGTCCAGACGGCCGCCAGCGTGAGTTTGCGGGCCCGGTAGCTGTACGCCATGCCGAGGCCAAGGAACAAGAGCACGGGCGCAACGTGGAGCAGGAAGTTCATGGCCGGAAGATAAAGCCGGCTTCACCAACCCCAGGACTTTTATCGGTCGATTGCCCAATCTGCGCTCGATACGACATTCCGGAGTAGTTATCCAACAACTGCCAGCTACTACGCCTTGCAGGCTCACCTGCGCAACCGAGGAAGAAAACCAAGCTTAGTTACTCGCCGCACCACACTCCTCCATTTAAGTTACCCGTTGCTTGCCAGCCCCTTAGATGTGTATTACCATCCTCGCCACTATAAAAAGCTAATATGCTTTGCTTTACAAAACGGTTTACTAATTTTGTTAGCAAGTAACACCATTCCATCTACTTCTATGAAACAAGCTAGAATAGCCCCATATCTGACCTTCAACGGCAACTGCCGCGAGGCCATGACCTTTTACCAGCGGTGCCTTGGCGGCGAACTGCACATGATGCCCTTTGCCGATGCACCGGCAGCCGGGCGCGTACCGGCCCACACCCGGCAGGGTATCATGCACGCCTGCCTGACCAGCGGCTCACTAGTACTGATGGCTTCCGATACCAACGGGCAACCCGTCACGCAGGGCAACTCCATGACGATGTCGCTGCACTGCACCACCCGCGAGGAAATCAGCACTTGGTTTGCGCACCTCTCCGAAGGCGGGCAAGTAAGCATGCCTCTTGAAGACACGTTCTGGGGCGCCACTTTTGGTATGCTGATCGACCGTTTTGGCATGCCTTGGATGCTTAATTTCGAGCATGTTACGGCGCAGTAGCGTTGCCCATTTTCTGTTCTAAACGAAAAGCGCTGTGTCATCTGGGGCTGATAGCTCAAGCCTGTTAACAGTTCATTTGTTACCTGCCATAAACAAGCTCTAGTTCGTGAGCGAGCCGGCAACTACGGTTCGGGCTTTGCGCTAACAGCTCTGGTGCTGGCGGGTATGTACCGCCGTGGGTTGCCCGCCAGAGCTTTACTGCTGGGATTATCAGTGCTGCACTTTTTTCTGGTGTGGCTTATCATGCTTGCGGGCGGTATAGCGGCTCTTAGAATTAGATTTTTTTCCCTAGCCGGCATTAGCATCGTGGTGCTTCCCAATGCCGGGATGACTAGTTGCGTCGTACCGTAGCGGAGGAACTGCTGCGGCGGCTGATGGTTCCGCACTACGCTACCTGCAGCCACCGCTTGCTTCTGCATCCTCACATTATTATGTGAAACACCCTGATTACCAGCAGGCCTACCTTTAGCGACTTGCATAACCTATACCGTCGTCATGAGGATCCTGCTGTTTTTCGCTTACCTGCTGCCGTTTTTGGCCGGGGCTCAAAACCGGGTTGAGTACCAAGTACACTACGCGCCGCGCATGAGCACGGAAGGCCTGCGAGTGCAGGTGAGCGTGCGTACGCCCCGGGCAACGGACTCCACCTACTTCCACTTTGCCAACGAGGTATTCGGCGAAAAAGACCTACTGCGCTGTGTGAGCGGGCTGACGGGCGAAGGCGCCGCTTACCGCTTCCGCGTAGTGCCCGACAGCAGCCGCATCGTGGTGTACCACCCGCGTACCCGCGAGCTGAGCTTTTCTTACCGCGTGAAGCAGGATGCTCCCGAATACACGCGCGAGCAGTTCAACCGGCCCCGGGTCACAGACACGTATTTTCACGTACTGGGCGAATCGCTTTTCATGATGCCGGAGTACGTGACCAGTTCCCCAACGTCGCCCGACATTACGGCCCGCATCCGCTGGGTGGGCTTCCCCAAAGACTACGTGCTGCACAACACCTTCGCCTCGGGCGCCGCCGAACAAACTTACCGCGGCAAGCTATGGATGCAGTTTTACCGTTCGCTCTTTGTCGGCGGCGATTACCGAGTGCACCAGTTCAAATACGCCAACCGTGCCGTGTACGTGGTCCTGCGCGGGCAGTGGCAGCAGTATGACGACTCTCGGGTGCTCAGCACTATCCAGCAGGCCCTCAGTGCCCAGCGCGACTTCTGGCACGATGCCGGTCCGTCCATTTACACCGTGTTTATGAGTCCTACCGTGACGCTTACCGACAGTGCTTGGCGTGGGCAGAGCATGAAGGGAGCGGCCCTCCATCAAGGCTTCGTGCTGCAATCCTCCAACAACCCATTCAATAGCTGGGACCTGCTGCGCTTTATGTTTAACCACGAGATGATGCACCATTGGATAGCGGGACAGATCGGGGCAGCCCACGAAGAGCTCAACTACTGGTTTACGGAAGGATTTACCGATTACTACGCTTACAAGAACCGTTTGCGCAGCGGCGACCTTACCATGGATCAGTGGGTGCAAGCCTTCAACACGGACGTCATTAAGCGCCTGTACAACAACGCCGAACGAAATCAACCCAACTACTTAATCAAGGATAACTACTGGAAAAGCAACGCCTTCCAGAAGCTGCCTTACCGCCGCGGCGCTCTGTTTGCTTTCTGGCTTGACAACCGCATTCTGCGAACGTCTAATTACACCCGCTCCCTTGATGATTTGATGCGTGAACTGCGCCAAGCCTGCCTGCAGCCGGGCCAGAAATTCACCGACGAGCGGTTTCTAAGTCTCGTACAGAATTACTTGCACGAGGATATCAGCTACTTCTTCCAAAAGCACATCCTCAGCGGCACCGACCTACCCCTGACCAAGCAGGACCTCATCGAAGGCTTCGATGTAGACACTTCGCAGCCAGTGCCGGTGCTGAAATCCACTGGCCCGAGTGATGCGCTACGTGAGCGGTATCTGAGCGTGAAAGCCAGCGCCAAACCGGTGGCGAAGCAGTAGCAAATCCAAAGACGTTGCTATATCAATCCGCACGTCATGCATGTAGGGCATGTTGCGCCTAGAGCAAGGACCGAGGCATCTCGCGTGCTGACTTTAGGTAGTATTCTTCCTATTGGAACTCCTATCCATACACGCGAGATGTTTCCGCTATCCGCGCTTCACGGCTTACGTGCGCAGAAAATCCTGCATGGCAGCTTTGAACTGCGCTACTTCCTGGGCCGTGTTGTAGGGCGCCAGGCCGATACGAACCCAGCCACCCTGCGCACCTACACCCAGCTTTTCGGCCAGAGTGGTAGCGTAAAAATGACCATCGGCGATGCACATGCGGTGATGCTCGGCAAACCACGCGGCTACTTCGCGAGAATTTCGACCTTCAATGGTGAAGGCCAGCGTGGGCGTTTTGCGGGTGCCGGCCGGGGCACGGTACAGGCACACTTGCGGCAGGCTCAGCAGATAGTCCTCCAGCTCCTGGGCCAGCTGCTGCTCGTGCGCGTCGATGGCTTCGAGGCCGGAGCGCAGCCGCTCACGGCGGCCGGTGCCTTGGCCAAGGCTCTGCACGAATTCTAGGGCGCCGATCAGCCCGGCAATGCCCTCGTGGTTTTGGGTGCCGGTTTCGAGCTTGTGCGGAATATCGGTGGGCGCCGGGGCCAGCTTGTACACGGCCAGCTTCTCAAACAGCGCTGCCGAAACCACGGCTACGCCTACGTGCGGACCGAAGAATTTGTAGGCTGAGCACAGCAGCACATCGCAGCCCAACTGCCCGAAGTCGATGGGCAAGTGCGGCACGGCGTGCACCGCATCTATCACCGTAATGGCTCCTACTTCCTTGGCTCGCTGAATTACCCGCTCCACCGGCGTCACGGTGCCCGTCACGTTCGACGACATGCCCACGGCCACCAGCTTGGTGCGCTCGGTGATAAGCTCCGCTAGGTTATCCAGCTCCAGTGTGTACGTGTCGGGGCTGACGGGGATAAACCGGACCGTGGCGCCGCGGTCCTGAGCCAGTGTCAGCCAGGGGTCCACGTTGGCGCGGTGGTCCAGCTCGGTTACTACCACTTCGTCATCAGGGCCGATAAAGCCAGCCAGGCCGCGGGCAATGGCAAAAGCCAGGGAAGTCATATTCTGACCGAAAGCAACTTCCTGCGGCTGGCAGTTTAGCAGATCGGCTACGGCTTGGCGGCCCTCATCGAGCAGGGTATCGGTGCCGACGCTGGTGGGGAAGGTGCCGTGCAGATTGGCCATGCCACCGGTAATGTAGGCCGTCATGCCTTGCAGGGCCTGCTGGGCCATTTGGGTGCCGCCGGGGCCATCGAAATAGATGTAGGGTTGGCGGCCGTTGGTGGATTGGAGGGCCGGAAAATGGCCGCGAATAGCGGAGAGCGAAGTAGAAATCATGCGGGAGAATGGACGAGCTGCCGGGCTTCCAGCTGCATTAGCGCCTCAAGTAAAGCAAGCGTAACGACACCGGGCTTGCCAGTACCAATAACCTGCTCATCGACCTGAACCACGGGCAGCACGCGCTTGGTGGTGCTGGTGAGAAAAGCTTCTTTGGCCTGGTATACATCCTGCAGCGTCACGGTCCCCTCCACCACGGGGTATGGGGTATTGGGCAGCGTGAGCAAGTTGTGGCGGGTAATGCCCGGCAGCACGTCGGCGGCGGGCGTGACAACGGTATCGTCGGCGCGTACGATAAAGAAATTAGCCCGCGGAAACTCCGTCACCGTGCCGCCGTGGTGGTAAAGCACTTCATCGGCCCCGCGGGCCTTGATTTGCTGCAGCAGCCGGATACCCACGGCGTAGTTGATGGTCTTAGCAGGCGGAATTTCGCGTACGTACTCGTGGGTAATCACACGGATGCCCTGTGCCTGCTGCTCGGCAGTGGGCAGCGTGAGCGGCTGCTGGGTGATGATGAGGTTGGGGGCCGCGGGCTGGTAGCCATCGGCGGAATAGCCACCGGTGAGCAGCAGCTTCACGCCGGAGAGTGGCAGGTGGTTGCGCTGCAATAGCCCGTGCAGCACCGCTTGCAACGCCGGGCGCTCCAGCGGCACAGCCAGCTCCATTAGCTGAGCTGATCGGTAGAAGCGGTCCAGATATAAGTCGAGAAACAAGGGCTGGCCGTCCTGCACCTTCAGGAAATCAAACACACCGTAGCCGCGCTGAATGGCCAGGTCGCTGATGTGCAGGCAGGCTTGGTTCAGCGGCGTGAATTCGCCGTGGAGGTAGGCGTAAAGAATAGGGACAGTTGGCATGTAGTAGGATGGTGCTTACGGCTATGATGCTAAAGTTACTCGGCAAAGAAAAGCATGTAAAAAGCCTTCGTACACTTATTGCCAGTTGATCATAAGCAGGCAGAACAAATTCCATTTAAAACAAGTGAGGAACGCATCAATAGGATGCGTTCCTCACTACTGTTAGAGTAAACGTACGCTTAGAGTCGGGTTCCTATTGTGCTGGACACTTTGTTGTACAATACTACAAGCCCATCATAGGTATTAACGTCCCCTCTGAAGAACCCATCCCACCAGGCTACAATGTCACAAAGCGTGGTGCCAAGCTGGTCGTAGCGGGGTGAGCTGGGGTCAACAACTACTGTCTCAGTACTTAGCTGCAACTGATTACCAAAATCGCCTTGGTAAGCCGCAGGAAATAGTTCTAGCGTAAGCGAGGTGCAGCTCATGCCGGTCTGCCGCACAGAATACTGGAAGGAGTAGTTTTCTATTGCATCACCATCAGCTTTGGTAAGCCCTCTGACTTTTTCCAAGAATACATTGGCGAAAATCACCCCCGACTCCGTTTGAAAGCTTTCAACTCGTAGGTTGGCAGTAAACGTTTTGCCTCGCATAACTCCGCTGATGGCCACTTGGAGGCCTCGGGTCTTGTCTCTGGCGGCTTCCTGCGTTACAGACTCTGTACGCGGAGACGGAACGTCGTGTACTTTGTCACAGCCACTGCTGGCTAATAAAGTGCTTGCCAGCAAGGCAAGAATTGCTGTCTTTTTCATAAGTGTGTTGCTTTAGTAGTTGGCTATATGTCAAGTTCTACATTATAACCCCCGGAACAAAATAAGCGAATATAATTTTTCAATGAAGATTAAACTTATAATTTTTTGCTTTATTTCTTGACAATCAGAACCTTATTACTTACACGATAAAATAACGTGAAGCATATATTAAAAATACAATATAAAATTTGTAAACCCCACGGCTCCTTGAAATTGATCCTATTTGAGGTTGATAATGTGGTCAGAAAAAGTATAAACCACCATCAAATTATCCTTTCTCCCTCATCCGCGCCCCATGAAAAGAAGACCCTTCCTCGTTGCTCTACTTCTTGCACTTCCCTTTACCACTGCCATGGCGCAAACCGACCCTAAACTGGAAGCCAAAGCCCGCAAGATTCACGAGCGCGCCTTTACGGTAGATACCCACGCCGATACGCCCATGAACTTGGTGAAGTCCGGCTTCGATCTGACCAAAGACAACGACCCGAAAGACATCAAAGTAGACTTTCCAAAGCTGAAGCGCGGCGGGCTGGACGCGGTATTTTGGGCCGTGTACATGGGCCAGGGCCCGCGCACGCCCGAAGGCAACGCGGCAGCGAAGCAGGAAGCGCTTAAGATCTTCGGGGCAATCCATGCGGCCCTCAAAGCCCATCCCACCGAAATAGCCCTGGCCACCACACCGGAAGAAGCCATGAGCATCCGCAAATCGGGCCGGCGGGCTATTTTCATCGGCATCGAAAACGGCTATCCTGTGGGCCGCGACCTGACGCTGCTCAAGCAGTACTATGACCTGGGTGCCCGCTACATTACGCTCAGCCACGGCACCAACAACGACCTCTGTGACTCTTCCACCGACCCCAATGGGCCGGAATACAACGGCCTCAGCCCCTTGGGTTTGCAGGCCGTGGCAGAAATGAACCGCCTCGGCATCATGGTGGATGTGTCGCACACCTCCGACTCTACGTTCTATGACGTGCTGCGCGTCTCGAAGGCGCCTATCATCGCCTCACATTCGGCAGCCCGGGCCCTGAGCGACGTGCCCCGCAACTTCTCCGACGACATGCTGCGCGCCCTAGCCCGGCACGGCGGCGTGATTCAGCTGAACCTGTTTAGCCCTTACGTCAAGGCCCTGCCCTCGGACCCAGTGCGCGACGCCGCTGTGCAGGCCTTTAATGCCAAGTGGAAAATCAAGAACTTCTTGAACGTGTACAGCCTGCCGCAGCCCCAACAGCAGCAGGCATTGGCTGAAATGGATGAGCTCGGCAAGCAATTCCCGGTGCCGCTGGCCACCGTACAGGACGCGGTAAACCAGATCGACCACATCGTGCGGGTGGCCGGCATCGACCACGTGGGCATCGGCGGCGACTTCGACGGGGGCACCGAGCTCAACGGGCTCAACGACGTGGGCGAGTACCCCAACCTGACCCTGGAGCTGGTGCGCCGCGGCTATTCGCGCCGCGACATTGAGAAAATCTGGAGCGGCAATCTTTTCCGAGTGATGCGGGCCGTGGAGCGCGCCAAAGCCCCCGCCACGGCCGCTCGGGCAGCCTTGTAAACGCTACCCATAAAAAAACGCAGGCAGCTGGTTTCCCGGCTGCCTGCGCGTATGAGCCCTTAAGGCACCGGTTAGTTACGAACGCCGCTGATCAGTGTCTGGGTCAAGACGGTTGGTATCGTTGCCTTGCAGGCGCTCCACATCTACTTCGGTTTTGCGCACGGTATCACGTATGGTCTCGTCGCGCTCTTCCACTTCTTTGCCGAGGCGGATTTCTTCTACCACGCGGGCTTCCTTATTGACGATGGGCACCTCGGCGTGCTCCGTAATTTCAATCTGCCCTTCGCGGAAGCTCTGGATGTCGGCTTCGGTGGCGGGGCGGTTCACGGGGGTACGCTCAACCCACACGTGCTCTTCACGCAGGCGCAGGTGCTCCTCTACCGGTCGCTCCACGATGCGGCTGCGTAGCCGGGCGCCGCCGGTTTCCACCTCGCGCTTGCCCACTTGCAGGTTCTCTTCGATGATCGGAATGGACTGATCCGTTACATCCTGGCCACGGCCGGTTATGTTCTGGCCCGTGTTGGCTGCCCCCGTCCAGTTGGCAGAGGCGTAGCCTGACTGAGCAGCGCGGTCATCCACATCAATGGCTCCGGCGCGGTCCAGCACTTCGGCGGCACGACGGGCGTTTTCGGCCGAGTCACAATGCACTGTCACGATGGAACCAGCCTGCCGGCCTACGTGCGAGTAGCGCTGGGCGTCGTCGCTATCGTTAGTGCCAAACAAGTTGCCGAAGAAGTTGCCAATGCTGTCGCCAGTACGGCCAGCGGCGTCGGCTACGCCTTCGGTAGCGGTGCCGCTGCTGTTGCGGTAGTCCGAGGAATCGTAATCGGGGCGGGCGGCGCGGCCCAACGAATCACCGACCTGGTCGGCGGTACGGCCAGCAGTATCGGCGGCGCCTTCCACGGCCGTACCGCTGCTGTTACGATAATCACTATTGCCAGCCTGGCCTGAGCCACCGCGGGCTATGTCTACGTTGTCGAGGCTAAAGCCAGCGCTTTGAAGTTGCTGCGCGGCTTGCTGCGCTTGGGCAGCATTATCAAACATTCCTATTACAGTGTGCATGGTTGTGGTGTGAGGTTATACAGTTAGTCTAAACCAGCAGCAGTACAGCGCATCCGGCCAACGCCGACGTGGCTTACTGCTACTGAGCTTGCGAATGATTTACGCCACCTCATTTGTTAAGTTGTTAATAATGAACCACTGACGAGCTTGATTGGTCTTTGCTTTATTGGACTAGCTCAACAGCAGTAGCCGGGCCCAAAAGGCTATCGACAACGGGGCTTGGCCTGCATTTGGTATTATTAGAAGGAATGACCCCTGCGGCAAAAACGCCAACAGTCAAGGCTCGCGCGAGCTTTCCAGGCCTGATGTTGTACAATACCCCCGACGCCTAGTTGTAGGCACTTGATAGTAAGGTGAGCTGGCCAAACCACGTCCTTACGGCTATCAAGCTCAGCCTTATCCTTTTACTCGATTGAAGCGTTGGGAATGGTACTTCCCGCTGCCGTCAGCAGGCAGCTAGCCAACCATCACCTTACCAACCTGATCAACTATGAATCAGCCCATTTCGCGCCGCCAGCACGCCATTCCGGAGTTTACCATGATTCCGTCCATCGCCGCCGCCCCCGCCGCCATCGGCTTCACCGACGACAAAACGGCCTCTACCTTGTGCTACGTGCTCAGCGGCACGGCGCTGCTCTCATCCTTATTTACCCGCGCCGAGTGGGGCGCCGTGAAAGTCATTCCCTACAAGGCTCACTTGGCCATTGATGCTGTAAGTGGCGTAACGGCGTTGGCCGCGCCGTGGCTTTTTGGCTTTGCCGATAACAAGCGCGCCCGCAATGCCTTCCTAGCCATGGGTCTCATTGCCGGGGTGGTTACCCTGCTTTCGCGCCCGGAGGAAATGCCCGAAAGCCAGCAATCCTAATTACTAGGTTTCGACCCAAACACTTGGCGCCCTGACCTGCACAGCTTAGCGTGCAGGCCGGGGCGTTTTCATTGAAGGCCCCAATATGACTTAGCTGCTCCTATTGTATGGCGGTGCCAGGTTTGGAAGCAGCACAACTGCTGAGCATTCTGCCAAGCAGCGGGAACAGGCCGACAAGAGTGAGCGAGGATAAAACCAGCTAAGTGCGAACGGGAATCAGTGCTTTAAAACGGGGAGGCGAGGCCAGGAAATTACGGGCCGTCTGTTCCGTTTGATATGCTTCAGCTTGTCCACTGGGTATGCGGTCCATTTAGCAGCCCTTGATGTTTGGCCTGCTGCATAGCAGCATATCCTTTTGGGCCGCAGCGCGGTTTATATGCCAGTCCAGGCTCGTTTAGTGAGCCGCACCGCCCTACTCATCACCCTCTGTCATTTCTCTCTTATGCAAGCTTATATCCTTGCTGAGCCAACCGGTTCCGCTGGCCTCTATCTATCTCAGCAGCCCTCTCCTACGCCCTCTGCAGGCGAAGTGCTGGTGCAGGTGCAAGCCATCAGCCTAAATCCTGTGGACGTCAAAACCTGCCAGGGCAAGGCCTTATACGGCAGTCTCAAGGAGCAGCCGCCCGTGATGCCCGGTTGGGACATAGCCGGCATAGTGCGCGCCCTAGGCGCAGGCGTAACCGGCCTGCAGCCCGGCGACGAAGTATTTGGCATGATCAATTTTCCGGGCCACGGTCGCGCCTACGCCGAGCTGGTGGCGGCCCCTGCTGCCCACCTGGTGCGCAAGCCCGCCCACTTATCAAGTGCCGAAGCCGCTGCAGGCACGCTGGCTGCTCTCACGGCCTGGCAGGCGCTGGTGCACAATGCTAACCTGCAGCCTGGCCAACGCGTGCTGATTCATGCCGCCGGCGGGGGCGTGGGCCACTATGCCGTGCAGTTGGCCAAGCACCTCGGCGCTTATGTGGTAGCCACCGCTTCGGCGGGCAAGCGCGACTTCGTGCTGGAACTGGGTGCCGATGAGCACGTGGATTACCAGCAGCAAGCCTTCGAGCAGGTGGTAGCGCCCGTGGAAGTGGTGCTCGATACCGTAGCCGGCGACACACAGCTACGCTCCCTGCAAATCATTAAGCCCGGTGGTACTCTGGTCAGCATTCTGGGCCTCACGCCCGATACGCCCCAACGCGCTGCACAGCAACAAGTGACGGCCAAAGCCATGCTGGTGAATTCCAACGAGCCGGGCATGCAGCAGGTGGCCAATTTGCTGGCCAGCGGCGCACTCCGCTCCCACGTATCACACACTTTCGCATTCGCCGAACTGCCCCAAGCCATGGAGCAAGTAGCCAGCGGCCACACGCAGGGTAAGGTGGTGGTGACGCTGTAATTATGGAGGCGGTCAGCGGACTTCCTTTAGCACCTTTGCATCGTGCACAACGGTTCCCCCTACCACGGTAAGCACACTGCTTGTTTTGGGCAACTCTGGGGTGGGCACCGAAAAAATATCCTGCGAGAGCACCACCACATCGGCCAGCATGCCCGGGGCAATGCGGCCCTTCTGCTGCTCGGCAAACTCGGCGAAGGCTGAGCCCAAGGTGTAGGCCTGCACTGCTTGTTGCCGGCTGATGGCTTCGGCGGGGTTGGCGGGGGCCAGCGTGGCAAACATGATGTTGAGGAAGGGATTTAGCGGCCCATCGGAGCCTAGGGCCAGCGGTATACCGGCGACCAGCAACGACTTGAGCGGCTGCATGCCCGCCCCCCAGCGCTGCTGAAACAAAGCTGGCTCCATGAAATGGCTGGGATTCTGCACCACCACCACGCCCAAGCGCCGGGCCCGAGGCAGCAGGTCGCCCACCACTCCATCACCGTGCTCGATGCGCACGCGCCGAGCTTTCCAGTCGATGGGTGGGCGGTGGCTTTCCAGCGCTTGCAGCACTACGGCAGCGGCTGCATCGCCGGCGCAGTGCAGCAGCAGCTGCTGGTTTAGCTCAAGCGACTCCTGCACCATCCGGGCAATTTCGGTGGGCGCAAAGTTCAGTTGGCCTGACCAGCCTGGCCGGTCGGCGTAGGACTGGCGCAGTGCGGCGCCGCGCTCGTAAGGCGTGCCATCGATTATCCACTTAATGCCATTAATGGTTACGCGAGGCGCCTGACTCGTTAGCCGCGCCAATTGCTGCTGCTCCGTCACATCACGGCCCTGCGCAGTGGTGGCAGGAAACGGGATGGCGCGCACCCGAATGGGTAGCCGCGCTTGCTGCAGCAGACGGGCTACCCGCTCAATGGGCATAGCCGAAAACAGTTGCACCGAAGTAATGCCGAAACGAGCTGCTTCGGCACTGAATTGTTGCAGCTCTTCTACGGCTGCTTCATCAGAAACCTGCGCCGCCAGAGCCCGGAGGGATTTCCACTGGGCATATTCCCAATAGCGACCATTCAACTGCTGCGAACCGGCTTGCCGCTCGTAGTGGCCTCCCATGGGGTCGGGCTCTTGTGCCGCGGTTTCCAACCGGGGCAAGGCTAGCGAATTCAGGATGTAGCCATGCCCGTAGTAGGCACTCAGCAGCACCGGATGCCGGGGTGCCAGCTTATCCAGCGCGGCCCGATTTACCTGTTCATTCAGCACGACCTGCGCCCCCACCGATCCAAAAATCCAGGTACCGGCTGGTGCTTCGGCCGTGGCTTTCCGAATGGCGTGCTCCGTTTCTTCCCAGCTAGGTTCCATGCTGGCGAAGGCCAGTTGCACGCCGCGAGGCTTAGGGCTGAAGTGCGTATGGGAGTCGTTGAAGCCCGGCGTCACCACCCGGCCTTGCAGGTCGAGGCGGCGGGTTTTGGGGCCGGCCAACTTTACGACTTCTGCTGTAGTACCCACCGCGACAATTCGCTCACCCCGAATGGCCAATGCCTCGGCTGCGGGCCGAACGGAGTCAGCAGTAAATATTTGGCCCCGGATTAGAATCAGATCGGCAGGACGCTGCTGGCCGAACCCGATGGTAGTCACCAGGACCAACCCGGCAAATAATACGGCTATTCGCATGAGAGCCAAGCTTTACGTGGAGGAACAGCGCTGCACTTATCACTGTAGTCAAAGTACCTATTTTCGCTTACTTACCACATCCTTTTGCCTCGTTTACCGGCGTGAGCTTCAACAACCTATGTTCAAAGCCCTGCAATCCGACGGCATCACCCTGCACCTCATCAACGACGACAACCTGGCCGAGGTGTACGCCTTGTTTCAAGGTTACCCCGACTCGCGGGAAATGCTGGAGGAGCTGTTTCGCAATTACCTCCCGCGCTACGAGCAAGGCCAGCGCACCAACTTCGGCTTTTACTCGCTGCTGGGTACCGAGGTGGCCGGCATGACGCTGCTTACCGTGGACAGCTGGGAGGAGCGCGCCGGCTCCACCGGGGCCGACATTTTTCAGCACATGCGCGGCCGGGGTATTACGCCGCGCAGCAAGGCGCATTTGTTTTACCTAGCCTTCGAGTTGCTGGGCTTGAACCGTGTGGCCACCGGCTGCCTTGTGTCGAATCTGGCCTCGAAGCGGTCAATTGAGAAAACGCCGGGCTTTCAGTTCGAAGGCGTGATGCGCGAGTCGGGTATAAACGACGACGGCGAGTTCGAAGATGAACTGCTCTACGCCATCCTGCGCCGCGACTGGGTGCAGCTTTACGATAAGTCCCACGTAACGGTGCTGTATTAGGGCTGCAGGCAATAGTGGGAGAGAATGAAGTATAGCCTCCAGACGTATCCTTTATTGCCCGCAGAGCCTGGCAGCAAACCTGCCGGTTGATCAGCCCGCGTCATTGTTTCCTTGCCACCTTACTACCCGCTTGCTCACAAAAAAAGGCCCGCACAAGGCGGGCCTTTCTATTTAAAGCCGAAGCTTAGCCTTATTCGATAACCACGCGCTTGGTCACCATGCCTTCCGGCAGGCTGATGCGCAGCGTGTACACGCCACGTGCCAGCTTGCCCAGCGACAGGGCTTGAGCCGCATTACCGCGGTTGGCTGCCAACTGCTGGCTCAGCACTTGCTGGCCCAGCGCATTCAGCATTACCACTTCTACTGCTTGCTTGGTGGTCGGCATGGTCAGCCACAGCTGCTCATGAGCCGGGTTGGGGTACACCGTTACCTGCGCGCTCAGTTGCGCCGGAGCTGTAGCCAAAGCCCGCGCTGAGTTGAACACAAGCGAGAAACGACCATTGTTGGGCTGAGCATCCGTAGTGAAAGTGTAAGCAGCTTGCGACGTCAAAGTAGTGCTCGTGCCGGTGAGGGCGTCGCGCAGTTGCACGGTCACGCCAGCGGGCATATTCAGCAGCTCATCGGTGCGCAGCGTGTAGCTGCCGGCTTGGCCCACGCGCACGCCCAGGGGTACGGTCACGGTAGCATTGCCGAGCAGCGGCAAGCCGTTGATGGCCAGTGGCTCGCCGTCGTTACCCAGCGTCAGTAGGGCATTGTTGCCGGCGGTCAGCTTGGGTGCGTCGAAAGCCCGGTCGAAACCAGCTGTGGCTCCTTGCTGGAAGTACACCACAGCTTCATCGGTCGAACCGTTTCCGTTCAGCGCCAGGCGCAGCAGCGGGCGCGTTTCCGCGCCGCGGTTCATCACTGCGTTGGTGTAAGAAGTGACGCGGGCAGCATTGGTCAGAGACAAGCTGCCGGTGGTGCCGGGGTTGCTCACGCGCACAAAGAAGCCTTGGCCAACGGGAATGATGTTGGAGCCACCGTTGACGCCCGTGCCGTTAATAAAGCTGGCATAACCACCGGTGTACTGCCCGCTCGATTTGTATACGTGCACGGCGTTATCAAGACCGCTAGCGCCGGCCAATGCCTGCGTCCAGCTGATAGGTGCCGGATACGGGTTGCCAATTAGGTGCCAACCGCCTTGGTCTTGCGTGCTACGGCTCAGGCCACTGATGTTCACGGCCCCGTTGCCGAGGGTGCCCACGAAGTCTACCACTTGGCCACCGGCCAGGTTCACGGTGTAGCCACGGCCGGGCGTCATGGTCTCCGCCGTGCTGGCGGGTGATACCCAGCCTTGGTCGAAATTAGCGTTGGCATTGGCACCACTAGCCGTTACCTGCGCCTGGTTGTAGAAGAAGATGTTCGGGAAAGGCGTAACCAGCGTCGGTGTAGGCGAGGTGTTGTAAGCCGTGTTTACCACCGGTGAGAAAGCAGCTGTAGTCAGGTCGGCCAGCGTGGTATTGGCCACGGGCGCCGAGAAGTGGCGGTAGCCAGCCCCGGCGTTCATGGTCTGATCGAGGTAGCGCTGCACAGTGCTGCTGCCGGTAACAACGGCACTACCGTTGTTGACCACCATGGCCGTCGCGGCGGGGTTAGAAACCAGCGTGAGGTTGCCGTTGGAGGCCAAGTTGCCGTTGAGCGTGAGCAGCAGCGTAACTGCCACGCCGCTGTTAAGCTGCAGTCCAGCTGCGCCCACCGTCAGGTTACCAATGCTCAGGGCATTAGTACCGTTGATACTCTGTACGGCGCTACCAGCCGTCAGCAAGGTACCAGTCCCGCCGATATTGCCGTTGTTGTTCAGGTTGCCATTGAGGCGCAACGAGCCGCTGCCGACAATAGTCAGCGAAGCCCCAGCTGCCACGTTCAGGCTGTTGACTCCAGCACTGGTCGACAGCACGGGCATCCGTACCACACCAGCCGGTATGGTTACGTTATCGGCCGGGCCGGGCAGCACGTTGTTGCTCCAGTTGCCCGCGGTGGCGTAGTCGGTGCTCACGGCACCGGTCCACGTGCCATTGGCCGTAGCTGGTGGGTTCACGACTACCTGAATAGTAAACGTGCTTTGGGCCGCCGTGGGCAAGCCGTTGTCGACGGCAGTAAACGTGACGTTGTTCGTACCGATGTTGCAGGCGCTGCCGGTAGCCGTGAAGGTCAAGGTCGGGTTTGAGCCGCCGTTGCCGGCTACTGTAGCCGTGGCGTTGCACAGCCCGTTCAGGTTCGAGCTGACGTTGACCGTTTGGTTGGTTTCAGGCCCTGAAAACTGCAGGGTCACCGTACGGGTGTCTCCTTGGTTGAGGGTCACGGTGTTGTTGGGCGGCAAGCCGGCTACTGCCGGTGGAATATTGCTGTTGTTTACGGCACCTACCTGATAGCCCAGGCATTGCCCATCCAGCCAGTCAACTCCGCCTGGGTCGCCCACGCTAGGAACGTTGGGGGCGCTGTTACCGCTGCGGTCAAAGCGGCCCGTCTGAATAAAGTTGATGTTGTTGCCGCGGTTGGCACCTACCGTAGCCGGAGTGCCCCCGAAGCCGCCACTTCCCCCCGACGCCGAACCAGTGGTCCACTGCATATCGTCGTAGGAAATCAGTACGTCGTTGCCGGTAAAGCCAGGCGCCGTATTAGCCTTGATAACGAGCTGAAAAGTATTCTTTTTATCAGCTTGGCCATTGTAATAGCCCACGCGGTTCCAGACCACGACCAAGCGGTCGGAGAATACTTTGTACCAGACGGTGCCGCTACCGGTGGCACGCGTATCCACATCAGCCCAAAAAGCCGCAACCATGGGTGTGGGGATGGGAAAGCCCGATGCAGTGAAAGCACCCAGCGCGCTGTCGAAGGTAATGTTGCCGTTGTTGTTGATGAATACCTGATTGTAGGTAGTACCAAACAGCGAGAAATTCCAGCCCAGGTTGACCGGGCCGAATGACCCGTCGTCGTTGCGGCCCAGCTGCGACCAGCCACCAGCAGCAGTAGTGTCAAACGGCTCGAAGCAGGCCGGGCGGGCGACGGGCGTAAGCACGCGGCCGGGTACCGGAGTGAACGGCTCGCCAGCCCGCATAGCTTGCTGCTGCCGAACGAGCTGCTGCTTTTGCATCTGGTACTGCGGATTGTTTTCGCTAGGGTCCCAGAGCCGCGGTGCCGTGCGCTGCTGGGCCATACCAGTGCCAATGGACAACCCGGCCAGCGCTACCATACTAAGCAGGCGCGCTAGAAATCTTGTAGTTGTGGGCATAGAAAAAAGGAGAGTGAAACGAAGACTGATTACCCGCGCGCTGGCAAATGCCTCTTGGGAAAATCACACTAGAAAGGAGCAAAAATTACTAACAAGCGAAGGTAGTCAGCGAAAAACTTTAATCCTTATTAATTAATATAATTTCAAGAGCGCCATATCATAAAAGGAAGTTTTCTCCGGATTAAGCGTAGTATTAATGGTTTGAAGGAGTTTACTGACGCGGGTAGCGGAGCGAATTGCAGTCAGAGCCTAGTCCTATTTTTTCTACCTAGCTGAGTTCTTCGCCCCGAGCCCATGGGTTGAGAGTAATGCCTAAGCGTGCACATCGAAAATTGCCCGTCATCCCGAGCTACCAAATCAAGAAAGGCGCAAGGCAGACCTCACGCATGCAGGCGTGGAGCAACCGCACGCAGTAGATTATTATCCGGCGAGATGCTTCGGGCCCTTATCTAGGCGCAACCTGCTCGATATGAGGTTCGGCTACTGTCGTCCTGGTGTTAATCAACTGTTCCCTTGCCTCTGCTTAGCTGTGGCTGGAAACTCGCTCCAGCTCTAATCACTGGCACCCGAGCCAGACCAACTGTGTAATACGCCGCGACCAAACTACCGGCGCTACACCGCGCCTACCCGCTCCCGGTTGTACTTCTCGCGGTATTCCTTCGGTGAAAGGCCCGTTAGGCGCTTGAATGTTGTTCGAAACGCTTTGGCATCAGCGTAGCCCACGCGGTACATCACTTCGTTTACGTTTTCTCGTGAGGCCTCAAGGCTGTTTTTGGCGGCTTCGATCTTGACGCGCTGAATGTATTCCACCACTGAATTGGCGGTAGCTTTCTTGAAGCGCCGTTCCAGATTACGGCGGCTCAGAGCTAGCAAGTCGGCCAGCTGATCCACTGTGAGCTTCTCGTGGTAATTGTCTTCGATGTAGGTCTGGGCTTTCAGCACCGACTCGTCACCATGGTCCTTTTGCCCGCGAAACACGGCAAAAGCGGATTGACTGACCCGTTCAATGTCAATTTGAAACACTTTGGCGCAGGTAACGGCCATTTCGCGGCTGGCGTACTTCTCGATGAGATACAGCACCAGATTCAGGTAGGAGAAGGCCCCGCCACTGGAGTAAATGCCGTGTTCATCGGTGATGAGCTTGTCTTCCACCAGTTGCACCTGCGGGTATAGTGCCCGGAAATAATGCGCCGCCGCCCAGTGCGTGGTGCATTGACGCCCATCGATGAGGCCAGTGGCGGCCAGCAAGAACGCGCCTACACACAGGCTGGCTACTTCGGCGCCTCCTTTGTACTGCTGCACTATCCACGGCACAAAGTCGTGGTTGGCCTCCAGGGCCTTGCGTAGGTCGCCGTCGATGGCCGGGATGATGACCAGATCGGTACGGGCTATATCCTGCAACAGCTGCTCAGTCCGGATCTGATACAAGCCACCGCACACGGGCGTCTCGTGCACCAGGCCCACCAGCTGCACCTCGAACAATGGTGGCCGGCCCATACGCTGCAACAAAGCATTTACCTCGCTGAATACCAGGCGCGGGCCTTCGATGCTGCCCAAGATGGCGCCTTTGGGCACTAGTATGGAAATGTGCTTCATACCTCTAAGAACAAAACTTCTACTTGATGGCGCAATTGCCCCCGCAGAAGGGCGCATGTACCCCCGCTGCCCACCTCAATTTGCTAATAATTTTGGATATTCAACAACAAGTAGATGTCAAAAAATTTAGCCAAACCTGCCATGAAAGCTCAACTTACTAACGCTTTTTACTGGCTGACCACAGCCTTGTTCTCGGCCTTTATGCTGATGGCCGGCATCATCGAGCTTCTGCAAGGGCCGGAGGGTCGAGAAATTATGCAGCATTTGGGCTACCCATCACATGTGCTATTGGTGCTGGGGGCTGGCAAATCACTTGGGGCGCTGGCTTTGGCGCAACCTTGGTTTCGCACGCTGAAAGAATGGGCATACGCTGGCTTCACTTTCAATCTGCTTGGGGCATGCGTGGCCCACGCCGCTGCTGGCGACAGCCCCGTGCTAGTCATCTCTCCTCTGCTGTTCTTGGGCTTTATGGCCATTCCGTACGGCCTGTGGAAGCTGCGTCAACCCGTCGCCGCAGTCCGGCAGACGGATGCCGAGCCGGCATATCGCCTGAATCCCACGGTGAATTAATCCTGTTTAGCCCAGTTACCGGAAGGCCCGGCCATGCTTTGCGGGGCCGGGCCTTCCGGTAACTGGGCAAGCCAATCAGGACTTAATCTCGTTTATAGGCTTTATTCATGCCGCTGTGCGGTAGTTGCCGAAACCTGATTTACCTGATGCGTACTGCTGTTCGATTTATTGCTTGGCTGTTGTTTGTGGTTCTATCAATACTGGTAACGCCCCAACTGCTTTGGGCTCAAACCGAGGGAAACTGGCAGCTGGCAGTTCACAAAGACGGCATCAAGGTATACTCGCGTAGCGTCCCGGATAGTCGCCTTAAGGAAGTGAAAGTACACGCCGAAATGCCGGGCACCCTGGCGCAGTTGGTCGCCCTGTATTCCGATGTGGAAAACTATTCCAAAGTAATGGCCAACACCAAATCCACCCGGCTGTTGCGGCGCGTGAGTGAGCAGGAGTTACTCTACTATGTCCACACCGAGTTGCCGTGGCCTGCTTCCGACCGCGACCTGGCTATGCGCGTGCTTTTTGCCTACGATGCATCCGCCGACATGCTACGCATCAGTACTTATGACGCCCCCGCCCTGGTACCACCCCGGCAAGGGCTGGTACGCGTGCCTTACTGGAAGGGCGAATGGACCATTCGGCCCCTGAATAAGGAGCGCCTCCAGATCGACTACGTTTTCCGGGTGGACCCCGGCGGCGAACTGCCGCTGTGGCTCGTCAACAAAGCCGCCACGGTAGCACCGCACAAGACGTTTGTGCAGCTACGCGAAGCTCTGCAACACCCGCGCTACCAAAACCGAACGTTCTCGTTTCTGAATCCTGCGCAGTAATGCCATCGACCACCGAACCCAGAAACGGCTAGGTCACATTCGAAAGCCAGGCTACTTTAAAGAAACGGCGGTGTAGCTCCAAGGCGCTGAGCAGGGCATTGCGCACCACTTCGGTGCCCACCGTGCGCGACAAGGCAATATCATGCCGGAAGAACTGATCGGCTAGCCAGCGGGCGGTACGGGCAGTGCCCCAGCTGGCCCATAGCGGGTAGGGCAAATCCCAGCGCCAGGGCACATCGGTGCCGGGCGAAGGCTGCACCAGCAGACGAATCTCAGCAACCGAACCACTGGTTTCAACAAAAGCACGCACGCGAGGAGTGGAAGAAGTCATAGGGGGCAGCAACAATTCAGGGTAAAAATAATCAGGTCCAAGCTCCACCAGCCGCCGTTTCATTGCCCGGCAATGAACGGCCACATCTTCCCCAAAAACACGCTTCCTCTTGGTCGGGTGGAACCCCAGCGTACAGTACATCAGAGCAAGCAGGTGGCCAGCCTTTGGTGTCACGACAGCCTGCCTAACCCGATTTAGCTATACCCGGCGAGTGTGCTTCTACGCTGTTTAACTCACAAGAGGCTAAGTATTTGCACACTTTTTTTGATACAAAAAACCTGTATCCCGGCAGTGTTTTTTACGTACGGTTCCAACCCAGAATTGCTGTTAGTACCGACTGCACCACCAAGCTATCTGCCCCGGTCAGCTTGAGGGTATCCACATCCAGGCGAGTAGGATCGATGAAGCCCTGCAGATGTCGGGCTTGCTCGGGCGCCAATCCCTCGTAGCCCATCGACCAATCAGCGAAGCTGCGCGCCTCAATAGGCTTATCGGCCAGTTTGATAACCCCGGAATGTCGTTCGTCCTGTGCGATGCACTGGTATAGCGCTTCTATTACTTCCTGCTCGCCTTCCAGCACCTGTACCACCGTTTGATGCCCATAGAGCAGCACCCCCGTTACGCCCAAGGCCGCATTTTTGCGGCGGGCCTGGTCTAACAGCTGCAGCAGCTCGTCTTCGCTTAGCTCGCGAATCGGGGTGCTGATGTAAATAATATGGTGCATATCAGACTAGTATCGTAAGCGTCAGGCGCTTACGGTGCGGCTTGGGGTAATACAGAAACAGCCGCCTAATGGGGTTATTCAACGCCGGCTTCGAAAATAGGTTCGTTGCAGGGCTGGGTCCAGGGCCGGCCGCCCTCCCTGCTAATTTCGCTGCATCATCTTTTGCTGCACACCCACTTTAAATTATTGATTAACAATATATTATATTCAAAATCAAGCTCAACCATGCCATCCTTCCTCGCTGCTGCTGCCCGCCAATTTCAGTGCTTCTTGCTTGCTTTGCAGTCAAATGAAGTACATCCTCAGCTTGCTTTTGGGAGCTGGAAGCCTGCTTGCAGCTCCTGCCTCCGCCCAGAACACCCGCCTGCGCGACGACAACACCATCGGCTGGTACACCTACACGGGTACTTTTCGGGCTGCTGATAAGTGGAGCCTGCACACCGAGTACCAGTGGCGCCGCGTGGAGCTGATCAAGAACTGGCAGCAAAGCCTGCTTCGCACCGGTATCAACTTTCACGCTACCCCTAACCTGCTGCTGCACGTGGGCTACGGTTGGATCGAGACGTTTAACTACGGCGACTACCCGCTCAACGGCCTGGGCAAGCAGTTTCCGGAGCACCGTCTCTATGAGCAGCTGAACCTTACGCAGCAGGTGGGTCGCGTGGATGTGCTGCACCGCTACCGGCTGGAGCAGCGTTGGCTGGGCCAGTTCAACGCCGCCGAAAGCCAACGGCCCGACCGCTACGCCCTGCTGAATCGTTTTCGCTACATGGTGCGCGCCCAAGTACCGCTGCAAGGCCCCACCCTCGACGACCACGAATGGTACGCGGCCCTGTACGATGAAGTATTCCTCGGCTTCGGGCGCAATGTAAACGAGAACGTGTTCGACCAGAACCGCTTGGGCGTACTGGTGGGCCACCGTTTCAGCCCCACGGTGCGCGTAGAAGGCGGCTACCTGCAGCAGCTAGTGCAGCTGGGCCGCGAGGTGCAGGGCCGCAACGTGTTCCAGTACAACAACGGCCTTATCCTAAGCCTGGTACTTAACGCTGACCTGCGCCGCAAAGAAAAGGAGGCCGAATAAGCCCGGAAGTGGCCTGCTTTCCGCAGGTCGCTTGCCAGTTAGACTTGCTGCTTTGGGGCGCCCGTAAGCCCCGCATGGGTGCTACATAGCGGCAGCCGAGCAATTATGCTTATTCTTATTGGCCGAAAATCCTCATCGACTTCTCTCACCGCTCCACCGCATGAAATTCTCTACTCTCCCCTTGCTGGCAGCCGCCCTGCTGCTAGCGGGCTGCAACCAGACGCCGCCAGCCGCTGAACAAGCCGACGCGCCCACTGCCACCGAGCAACCCGCCGCCGAGGTGCCCGCTCCAGCCGACGCCACCAGCGGCGTAGCCACGCCGGCCCCCGATGCACCCGCTGCCACCGCTACAGCCGAAACCTTGCAGGCATCGTTTCGCTTCAAGCCCGTGACCGGCGAGGATGCCGACCCCATGCTGCCCAAAACCACTGCCTTTTTGGTGCTTAAGGGCAGCGAAACCAAGGAAATTGACCTGGGCCGCTTTTTGGGCAAGCCTGATGTGGTAGACGAGGAAAAAGCCAAGCGCGCAGGCTTCCCAAGCAATATGCTCATCGGCTTCCGGAGCTACGAGCCCAATTCAGGCACCGGCGACGACCTGGCCATCGTGCCGGGGGCGGGAGGGCGCCTGAACATTCTGCAGCGCCGTACCAACGAAACTGACTCGGAGGTAAAATCTTTCCAGACGGCCCGCGAGATTCCCATGCCGGCCGGCACGCAGCTGAAAGCCGCGCCTATTCAGGCTGCGGCGTCTACCGCCAAGAAGAAATAAGCTCGGCACGTAGCTTCACAAAAAAGCCACCTCGATAAACGAAGTGGCTTTTTTGTGAAGCTACGTGCTACCAAACTAGTGTAGGTCCGAGGTGGACGTTGTCTGATTCAAAAGCTAGCTTCACTTATCACGTCCCTCTATAAGCTTTTAGCGCCGCAGCTTAGCAGTTGCCATCAGGGCCGCAAGCCGGGCCATTTAGTTCGGCATCCACGAGTGGGTTGGCTTCTTCCCACACTTTATCCAGCACTTCCCGAAAAAGCTCCGTAGGCTGCGCACCCGACACGGCATACTTGTCATCAAACACAAAATAGGGCACGCCCCGCACGCCGATCTGGCGGGCTTGGTATTCGTCGTGGCGTACTGCCTGCGCGAAGGCATCGGAAGCCAGGGTGCTGCTGACGGCGGCGGCATCCAGGCCCAGTTCAGTGCCGAGGCGCAGCAGCGTAGCATCGTCGTTGATGTTCTCGCCTTCTTCCAAATAAGCCTTAAACAGGCGCTCCTTGGCCGCATCCTGCTGGCCGTGTTCGGCAGCCAGGTGCACCAGCCGATGAGCCTTAAAAGTATTGGCCGGAATGGCTTTGTCGAAGTCGAAGCGCAAGCCTAGCTCGGCGGCCATCTGGGTCATGTTGGCACTCATTTGCCGAGCCCAGCTCACGGGCTGACTGTATTTGGCGGCCAGCCGCTCGTATAAATTGGCGCCGGGCTCGGGGTTGGCCTCCGCATCGAGCTCAAAGCTGTGCCACACCACTTCCACGGTGTCGCGGTGCGGAAACTCAGCCAGCGCAGCTTCCAGGCGGCGCTTACCGATGTAGCAGAAAGGACAAACGATATCGGACCAGATTTCGATTTTCATGGTTGGCAGGGTTTGGGGGCAATAAGCTAAAAGCAGGCAGAAAAGTTTACGGCGGTAGCCAAGGCTCGATCATCTGCCTTTTGGGCCTAAATTTCCGCTCTATGGAAACTCCGTACACCTTTCAGGCCCGCCTGGAGCCCAACGGCTTGGGCTTTATGCCGATGCACATCCTCATTGTGCCCGAGGAAATAGTGGAAGCCCTGGGTGGCAAGGCCGTCAAACGAGTGGTGGGCACCTTGAACGGGCACAGCATCCGCCGGGGCCTGCTACCCATGCGCACCGGCGAGCGGTACCTGATGGTCAGTAAAGCCCTGCGCAAGCAGCTGAACCTAGGCTCAGGAGAGGAAGTAGCCGTGAGCCTTGCCCCCGACCCCAACCCCGACCAGGTAGACCTGCCGCAGGAACTGGCCGAAGGTTTGGACGAATGGCCCGAGGCGGCCGAGGCGTTTCAGCGGCTTACTCCCGGCCGGCAGCGCAACCTGGTGCACTACATCGAGCAGGCCAAGCGGCCCGAAACCCGGGCGCAGCGCGTGGTGAACATGCTGCACCAGCTGGCCACTGGCGGAAATCCTTTTCGCCCTCCCCAGGCAGTGAGCTAATATTCAGCAGGTTCTTAACCAAAACATCACGTGCTCATCCATAACCTTTAAGCTGGAAGCCGGGTAAAGGGTCGGACTTACCACGTGCTGATTGGACGATGAACGAGCTGCTACTGTTTTCCCTGCTGACTTTATGCTTGTATTCGTTTCGGGGAGGCGTTTGGAAGCGCGACAACTGGGCTGTTACGGGGCTGCCCCATGCGCCCACTCCCCCACCCGTTACGGTTGTTACCCAGCCGCGCCCAGCGCCGGCTATGCGGCCCCGCCCGGTAAATCCCCGGCTGAAAAAAGTACTGCTCGACGGCTACCATCCGGCCTTTAACCCGTCGCCGGTTCCGAGCCGGGCCACCCGTGAGCCAGCCTTGGTTTAGCTGATTATTGTTTCTGCTGCCAGCTAGCTGCCTCTGCTATTTCTTCGGGTACTTGGGAGAGCTGCAGAGCTTGGGCGGAGTCAGTACATAAGTCGGAAGTACGCTTTAGGAAATATCAGCGGAAGCCAGTCTATTCGGCGGTTGGCTTTTTCTGCACATCTATTTGTTATCATAAGCCTTGCTCCTTTAGCGGCATTGCCGGCGCGCATCGATGCGGGTGGAACTCCTCATTATCCCCGCCGTACCCTTACTTAGTGTCGCCATCCTTTCCCCTTAGTTATCTACTATGCCCACTCGCTTTCCCATCGAACAATTACAGTCGGCCCTTGATGCGGCGGGCGTCGGAGTGTGGGAAATGCTGCTGCCCTCGCGACGGCTCGTCTGGTCGGATCAATGCCGGGCTCTGTTCTGGCTGCCGCTGAACGGTGAGGTTACTTTTGACGAAATGATGGCCTCTGTGCACCCGCAAGACCGGCTGCGCGTGCACGAGGCCCTGGCTCGGGCTACCGACCCAGCCGGCAATGGCCGCTACGAAAACGAATACCGCGTGGTGGAACCGGGCTACCACGGCCAAACGCGCTGGCTGCGCTCGGTGGGCAGTGTGCAGTTTGATGCTTCGCACACCATGCCGGAGCGCATCCAGGGCTTTTGCATCGACATCACCGAACGCCACCGCACCCGCGCCTCTGCGCAGCAGCACCAGCAGGATTTTGAGTTTCTGACCGAAACCGTACCCGACATCCTTTGGATTTCCAAGCCCGATGGTGGGGCCGAATACTTTAACCAACGCTGGCAGGAGTACACCGGCCAGAGCATGAGCGAAGCCCTCGAATGGGGCTGGGGCCCTGTCATTCACCCCGATGATCTGAGCAACTGCCTGGCACGCTGGAACCGTTCCCTGCAATCGGGGCAGCCCTACGCCCTGGAGTTCAGGCTGCGTAGCCACACTGGCGAGTACCGCTGGTTCTCTGCCCGTGCCCATGCCCTATACGATGCCGAGGGCCACATCATGAAGTGGTTTGGTATCTGCACCGATGTTCACGAACAACGCGAGCTGCAGCAGCAGCTTAGCGCCCGCGAAGCCCAGTTCCGCAACATTGCCAACTCCATTCCACAGCTAGCCTGGATGACGTCGCCCACGGGCTATATCCTGTGGTACAACCAGCGCTGGTACGACTACACCGGCACTACCCTGGAGCAGATGCGGGGCTGGGGCTGGCAGCAGGTACACCACCCCGAGCACGTAGAGCGGGTGCTGGCCCATTGGTCACGCAGCCTCGAGTTGGGGGAGCCGTGGCAGGATGTCTTCCCGCTGCGCAGCCAGGGGGGCGAGTATCGTTGGTTTCTAAGCCAGGCTGTGCCCATTCAAGATGCGGAAGGCAACACGCTGCACTGGTTCGGCACCAACACCGACATTACGGAGCTACGGCAGTTGCCGCCCACCACTTCTTAACTGCAGTACTGCCAAGCCGCAGAAATCCGTTGGCCCTGGTAGCCGGCGGCACCAGCGGCTTACATGTTATTGTTAAGTTTTAGGATTGCATAGCCTGAATATTGATTTAAATCCGGTCAAGCGCCCTACCTGCTTCGACCTGCCACCTTCAGCCCGATTCGGGACTTAATGTACCTAAGCATTGGCCTCCCCTGCGGTTTAAGCCCTCTTTCTGAGCTATTCCTAAAGGCAGCTGTTCAGGCTCATGGTCAGGCCCTCAGCCGGTAAAATGCTATATCCGCTATACCGCTTGCTGCCGCCCGCACAAAACACGACCGGGCAACTGCACGTTAATGGCAAAGCTTTACCTTCCGCCCCGTTGTGCCATGCCCGAAACATTGATCATTTCCGAGCCTTTCGGCGACGTGCTTATGTCGTCCGATGTGCCGTGCATGATCGTGCGCTGGCATAGCTTTGCCAACAGCACGCAGTTCCGCTCGCTGATGGATCGGGCGCTTCTGCAGTTTCAGGAGAATAGCCAGCTCACCTGGCCCCTGGCCCTGCTCATGGACTCGCGCCAGATGAGCGCCTTGGTGCCCGCCGACCAATACTGGCTGGAAACCGACTGGAATCCTCGCGCTTACGTGGCCGGCATTCGCCAGATCGGCATCGTGTCTTCCGAGAACATTTTCGGGCGCATTGCCATGCAGGTGTACATCGCCAATACCACGTCCCGCGAAGACTATACCCTGGAGCCGGCCATGTTCACCACCCCAGAAGAAGCCAAGCGCTGGCTACGGCAAAATCTGTAGATGCGGCCGGTAGTTGCGGTGCTGCACGCCCGGGGCATCTACCTTTGTGGTGCTATGCGTCGCTTTTCCTTTTTAGTATTGCTATTGCTGTCGAGCTTACTCACGGCCTGTGTGGAACGGATTTACGCCGTGCGCGACAACGTGCCCGCGCTGCTTGGCACGCACCGCAGCGTGGCCGTATTGCCCTTCTACATCCGCATTGAGCGGCCGTGGCTGAGCCAGTTGACCTACGACGACTTGGGTATAACGGAGGCCGAGTTTAAGCAGCAGCAGGAAGCTCAGATTCGGGAGTTGGCTTACGGGCTGCAGGGCGAGCTGCTAGGCCAGCTGCAGCGCGAGCCCGGCACGGTGCAGTACCTATCGGCTGCCGAAACCAACCAGCGCCTGAACGAAGCTGGCGTGCCGTTCGACAGCCTGAACTACCGCAGCACCGAGGAGCTGCAACGTATTCTGCGCGTTGATGCATTGTTGTCCGGCGAGACGCGCGTGGTGCAGCCCATGCCCAGCGCCCTGGCGGTACTGCTGTTGCTGGACGCTCCCATGGGCACGCCCATAGAGCCCAATCAGCTGATTACGCGGCTGGCCATCTACGACGGCCGCACCGGGCAGCTCGCCTGGCGCTTCGATCATGAACAAACCGGCACGGCGAACGTGATACCGCACAACTTGGCCAAGGACCTGGCCAAACGCGCCGCCCCCTCCTGGCCCTATCGTTCACCCGCCCAGCGCTAGCGGCAAAGGCCGCGGAGTGGCGAAGCCTGGCGTATAATAACAGTCGTTCGTGTTATGCAAAAGGCCCTGACCAGTATTGGTCAGGGCCTTTTGCACGTGAGCCACGGCGCAAGCCGCGCGGGCAGAGTTTATTTGAGCTGAATGGCTACCACCGTACCGCTGCCGTTCACGGTGAACTTGCACTCCTCAAAAGCCGGCGGAGCCAGCTTCGGGCGTACGTTGTTGGAAAAGGCGTAGGGCTCGGTTGGGATGCCCATGAAGTTCTTGTCCAGCTTGTCGTTGTTGTTGGTATCCTGCGTGATGGCCACGGCCCAGTCGCCATGCGGTAGATCCACAGGAAGCGTGATGCGGTTCTGCCCATCGGGCTTCACCACCTTGAAGAAGGCGTACTGATTTGGCTTCAGAAAAGACTCCCGTACGTTGTAGAAATACAGCTTCACGGTCGACTGCGTGGAGGCCAGCCGAGACACTACTACGGTAACGGGCGAGGTGACCGGATTGCCGGCATCGGCAGCGGGCTGCCCCAGGGCCACGGCCGGATCCGTGCTGAGGGCGGCGCAAAACACAAGTAGGAAGCGAGTCATTGGCTAAAATCGGGCGCTAGGTCAGATACAGTAAATCCCAAGTTAGCGAAAAACTGCCAAGGAAGGCGGCTAACCGTCTGCTTACGAAGCAAAAGGCATGCGTAGTTACTTTTTACGGCCACATCTCGCAGGTGAAGCCAATATTATATTTTACCAAGGCTAGATTGGTATTTGCAACTGACGAGCAAAATACTTTGCTTGAAATAAGCTTTTGGGCTCCTTCCTCCGCCTATGACAATCACGCGACTGCCGCGCACATCGGGCCGCTTGGCCCGCGGATGGTACTACTGCCGCAAGTAGGCCTACCTGCCCGTCGCCTTACCGCTTCACACCCCGCACTGCGCGCGGGTGCGGCGGCTTTCTCACCTCTTTTATCGGGTCCCCGCTGTGGTTCGGCAAACGTGACAGCTACTGCCAACGGCACTTTGCTGGCGGCGGCTCAGGCACCCATTGGCCTGCCCAAAGCCTGCTAACGGGCGTTCGTAGGCCTGCTTCCGGCAACGTTCCCGATAACGATTGCGCAAAAAAAGTCAGCCCTCGGGGGTAGCATTCCGCCGTATCAGCCTCACATTCACAATCAGTTACCTGAGCGCAACTCTTTCTTTCACCTCCCACGAGCCATGCAGCGGCGCACTTTCATTCAGACCACGGGTGCGGCAGTAGCCGGCACGCTTCTTACTCCCGATCTGCTGGCGGCTACGCTGGCGGGTCCGAAGAAGACGCGTGTAGCCATGGTGGGCACGGGCCACCGCGGCCTGGGCATGTGGGGCGTGGATGTACTCAAGGAGCACCGCGACCGGGTGGAGTTCGTAGGCCTCTGCGACATCAACCCCGGCCGCGTGGAAACCGGCAAAAAGATGCTGGGCGTAACGTGCCCCACCTTCACCGACTTCGACAAGATGATGAAGCAGGTGAAGCCCGATCTGCTCATCGTGACGACCGTCGACGGTACGCACCACGAGCAAATCGTGAAGGGCATGGAGTATGGTGCCGACATTGTGACGGAGAAGCCGATGACCACCGACGAGAAGAAGGCCCAGGCCATCATCGACGCGGAAAAGCGCACCGGCAAGAAGGTGAAAGTAACCTTCAACTACCGTTACTCGCCGCAGCGCCAGAAGATGTACGAGCTGCTGCGGGCGGGCGCCATCGGGCAGGTCACGTCGGTCGATTTTCACTGGTACCTCGATGTGCACCACGGCGCCGATTACTTCCGGCGCTGGCACCGCAAGCGGGAGCACAGCGGCTCGCTGCTGGTGCACAAGTCTACGCACCATTTCGATCTGCTGAACTGGTGGCTGGAATCGGAGCCCGAGGAGGTATTTGCGTACGGCTCCTTGGAGCACTACGGCAAAAACAACCCCTTCCGGCACACGCACTGCCGCCCGTGCCCCCACAAGGAGAAGTGCGCCTTTTACTGGGACATGACCAAGGACGAGCGGCTGATGAAAATCTACGCCGCCAACGAGCACCACGACGGCTACCACCGCGACGGCTGCGTGTGGCGCGAAGACATCGACATCTTCGATAAGATGGCCGTGCAGATCAAGTACGCCAACAAGGTGCAGGTAAGCTACTCGCTCACCACGTACTCGCCCTACGAAGGCTACCGCATTGCTTTCAACGGCACCAAAGGCCGCATGGAAGCCTGGATCAAGGAAAAGCAGACCTGGGAAGAAGAGCCCTTCGACGAAATTCAACTGACCACGAACTTCGGCAAGCGCGAAATCATCCGCATGCCCAATAACGAGCCCGGCCACGGCGGCGGCGACGTGCGGCTGCGCAAGCAGATCTTCGCGCCCGATGGCCAGGATCCATACCGGCAAGCTGCCGGTGTGCGCGACGGCGCCATGTCCATCCTGGTGGGCATTGCGGCGCGCCAAAGCATCGACACGGGCAAGCCCGTACGCATAGAAAACTTAACATCACTGAAGCCGCAAGTCACCCGGGTATAGCAGGGGTTGGGAGAATGTCCAAGCTGCCGGGAGGCGAGGGTCTAGGGGAATGGACCCGCCGCGGACTTCAGGATAGGCGCGAGCTGCACAGCTCGCGCCATTTTTTTGCGCTTTACTGGACTGGGGTTCCTCTACGGCTGCCTGCTTTCCGCTTCGATAATCCGGGTTAGGTCTTGCGCACGGGGTAGGCCACGTACCAGCTTGTTGCCGATGATGAAGCTGGGCACGGCTTGTATGCCGAGCTGAGCAGCTTCCCGTAAAGCCACTTGGTGCTGCTCGCGGTAGCGGCGACTGACGAGAGCCTCGCGAAATGCAGCGCCATCGAGCCCTATTTCTTCGGCCAGCTTCACCAGTACCTCCACGTCGCCGATGTTCTGCTCTTCCTGAAAGAAAGCCGTAAACATGCGGTGCGTATACGCCTCTCCCAGGCCTTGCTCCTCGGCAAATTGAAAGCCCTCGAACGCCAAGTGTGTATAAGGTTGTGGCGACACCCGCGGCAGCACCATGGGTACACCTAGCGCTTCCGCCATTGGGTATACCGACTGCGTCCAGGTGGTTTGGAGGTATTCGCCCTCGGGCCGAAGCGTGGGCGTGGGCTCGGGCCGCAGCTCAAAGGGCAGCCATTCTATGCGGACTTCCTTATCAGCAGTGGCGCGCTGCAACACTTGTTCGCCCAGAAAGCAGTATGGGCAGACGTAATCAGAGAAAACACGAATCGTGACCATAGCCAAGTCAAAAGTGGTTGTACGGCGATGCGCAGCCACCGGAAACATAGCTCGGCAACTACAGCCCAGCACGAACTCGGCGTAACAGGTTACCGCGAGTCAGGCAGCAGCTGACAGCCGTTAACTATCATGCGGGCTGAACTTTTAAAGCTGGTAGCATCATGGTGATTGCAGCCTAGGGAAAACCCAGCGCAACCTTCCCTACTATGGCATGGTAACACATAGGATGCCGGCTCCCGACCGGCTTGAACCCTTTACGCAGATACCCGAATGGAATACAAACAACTAGGTGAGTCTGGGTTGCAGGCTTCGGTTATTGCTTTTGGCAGCTGGGCAGCCGGCGGCTGGATGTGGGGCGGCACCGAGCAAAACGATGCGGTGGCCGCCATTCACACCAGCTATGATCTGGGCGTGACCAGCATCGATACGGCCCCCATTTACGGGCAGGGCCTCAGCGAAGAAATCGTGGGCGAAGCCGTAAAGTCCTTGCCCCGCGACAAGGTGCAGATCATGACCAAATTTGGCATGCGCTGGGACTTGGATAAGGGGACTTTGGCCATGCGCAGCCAGGACAATGCCGGGCAGCCCATCGACGTGTACAAGTACGCCGGTCCCGAGAGCATCATTAAAGAGTGCGAAGACTCGCTGCGGCGCCTGCGCACCGATTACATCGACCTGTACCAGATTCACTGGCCCGATGAGACCACGCCCATCGCCGACACGATGGAGGCAGTGGCGCGGCTGATAGAGCAGGGCAAAGTGCGGGCGGCCGGTGTGAGCAACTATTCCGCGGCCCAGATGCAGGAAGCCGAGCAGACGCTGCGCCTTGCCTCCAACCAGGTGCCTTACAGCATGGTGCGCCGCGACATAGAACAGGACGTAGTGCCCTATTGCCTGGCGCACCACAAAGCCATTCTGGCGTACAGCCCCTTGCAGCTGGGCCTGCTCACCGGCAAAATCAAGCCCGGGCAAAGCTTCGGCGAAGGTGACCTGCGCGCCACGCACCGGCTGTTTACGCCCGATAACGTTAGCCGCGTCAATGCTTTTCTGGGTCAGCTTCGGCCGCTAGCCGAAAGCAAAAATGCCACATTAGGGCAGCTGGTCATTCGCTGGACTCTGGCGCAACCGGGCATTACGGTAGCGCTGGTAGGCGCCCGCAATGCCGAGCAGGCCCGGCAAAATGCGCAAGCCATCCAAATACAACTCTCGGCGGAAGAGCTCAGCTTTATCAATGAGCAGCTTACCCAGCTTCAGTTGGGCTAGCGTAGAACGGACACGAACGATGCGCGCCCGGACGATGGAGGTGCTGCTTCACAGCACTGCTAACACGTGATTAATAAGGTAACAGAAGCAGGCTCAACTATTGTCGGGCCGCTTGCGTAAGCAGGCATCCGTTCCCCTTTTTCACAACCCAACACCCAACGCCCGGTGGTCCCGCTTTTTGCGGCGCTACCGGGCGTTGCTGCTGTGGCACTTGCTTCGGCTATTGCATGAGGACGCAGTTAATCTACCCGGCTCAGATCGGCCCGGTACTATCTTGCCATCCTGTTGGCACCGGCCGTTACCCTTTCCCATCATGCCTTCCGATTCCGTTACCGAGGCGCCTTATCAGCCACTGACCATTGCGGCCATCCGTAGCGAAACGGCTGACACACGCACACTCATCCTACAGTCAGCAGCCGAGGGCGTGCCTATCGTCTACGAGGCGGGACAGTACCTCACGCTGGTACACGAGCAGCATGGTCGCGAAGTGCGCCGCTCCTACTCCATCAGCTCCTCGCCGGCGCTGATGGAGCCGCTGGCCATTACGGTAAAGCGCATCGAAAACGGCACCTTTTCGCGCCTGCTCGTGGACCGGGCGCAAGTGGGCGACACCCTGCTGACCACAGGGTCGGCGGGCTTTTTCACACTTCCCGTCGCTGCCGCTGCGCACCGGCAGGTATGGCTGCTGGCGGCGGGCAGTGGCATCACGCCCATCTTTTCGCTGCTAAAAACGCTGCTCGTCACTCAGCCCACGCTCAATGCGGTGCTGGTGTACTCCAATCACAGCCCCGCCACCACCATCTTTCACGATGCCCTGCACGAGCTAGCCGCCCAATACCCGGAACGACTGCGCATCGAGTGGCTATTCAGCAACCACCCCAACTTAGCCCGCGCCCGCCTCCACAAGGAGCTGCTTGAGGCCTTGGTGCGTCGCCTGGCCACAGCACCGCCTGCGCAGCTGCTGGCCTTCGTGTGCGGCCCCCTGAATTACATGCGGATGTGCACCTACGCGCTGCGCGAACTGGATGTGCCGGCCGACAACATCCGCAAGGAAAGCTTTAACGCGGAGCCGGCCTCCGCCCCATCGCTCACGCCGCCCGACACCGAACAGCACCAAGTGCACATTCGGTGGCGTAACCAAGAACACAGCTTGCGGGTACAGTACCCCGAGACCATCCTGCAAGCCGCCAAACGCGCTGGCCTGCGCCTGCCGTACAGCTGCGAAGCGGGCCGTTGCGGCAACTGCGTGGCCCGCTGCAACGTTGGGCAGGTATGGATGAGCTACAACGAAGTCCTGACCGACCGCGAAACCCAGCGCGGCTTGGTTCTCACTTGCACCGGTTACCCGGTAGGCGGCGATGTGCAGTTGGAGCTGTGATGCGCTCCGTAGTAGCTTTTTCTTTCTGCGCCTTTATCATTAGCCCCAATCAGGCCGCGATGCGGCGCTCCAGCTGCAGCAGCATGGCATCAATCTGAGCGGCATACTCGTTGATTTTCTCCAAGCCGGCGCGGGCCTGTTCGATGTTGCCTCGCTGGTACATTTTTGTTAGTTCGCGGCCGTAGGTCAGCATTTGCTGCAGCACCCGTTCGGCGTCGCGCACTTCCAGCGAATTAGCGCCGTAGCGAGGTGCCAGCACGCTGCGTAGCCACTGCCCCAGCGGGTTTTCGGCCAGTGAGAACAAGGCTTCATCGGGCTCCCGTACGCCGTACAGCACCGAGCGCAGGCGCGACTTGAACACCACCTGCTTGATGCGGGCTTGCTGGAAATCCAGGCTAGTGATGTCCATGAGGAACAGGGTAAAGTGATAAGGAAAATGACGGACTGTTGCTACGCACCGTCCTCAGTATTTCCGTCGAGCAGGTTCGAAAGTTGCTGACGCATGCGTACCCGCTCCGTCACATCAATGGCAAAGCAGGTAATGCCAACGATTTGCCCATTCTCGCGGAAGGCTTGATAAGTGAAGTCAAAATACGTTTGCTCGGGCTGCCCGGTCCCGAATCGGTCGTATTGTAGGGGTAGCTCACGGCCCTCAAATGGCTCGCCGGTGCGGTATACGTTGTCGAGCAACGCCATAAAGCCTTGTTCGCCGGCCTCTGGGAATACCTCTATTACGCGCCGGCCCAGCATCTGCGCGCCCGGCCGGAGCTGCTGGTACCGGGGATTCACAAACTCGAATACGTACTGCTCGCCGCGTACAATGGAAACCATGGCCGGAGCGTGCGTAAACAGGTTGTGAAACGTTTCGCGTTGGGCCTGCGCCGCCGACGCCGCCTCGTAGGCTTGGTCCATCAATGCCTGCTGCTGTTCATTGGCCTCGGTCAGGTCTGCTACCAGTTGGCGTTGGTCCTGTACATCGGCCCCGCACCCTACCCACTGACTTACAGTGCCATCGGCAGCCATTTTGGGCACTGTCCGGACTAAGTGCCAGCGGTACTGTCCATCGTGGCGGCGCAGGCGGTACTCTTGCTCGTGCACGGTGTGATTGGCCACTGCTTGGCGCCAGTTGGCAGCCACGGCTTCGCGGTCGTCGGGGTGTACCACCTCAAGCCAGTTCCAATCCAGATCCAACCCGGCCGAATGACCGGTGTAATCCTGCCACCGACGGTTCAAATAGTCAGCGGTGCCATCGGGGCGAGCCGTCCAGACCATCAACGGAAGAGACTCCAGTACGAACCGAGCCCGCTCCTCCATTTCGTTCAAGGCTTGGACAGCGGCCAGGCGCTGCTGCTCGGCTAGGTGTTGGGCAGTGATATCCTGCGGGTGTTGCAGAATAAACTGCAATTCGCCTTCAGCATTGAGCACCGGGTAGTGCGTGATTTGCCAGTAGCGCTCCTCATAGCCGCCGCCTTCTTCAGCCGGACGCAACAGGTCGTAGCGCATCACGGGCATGGTATGCGGCTGGCGGTGCTGGCGCACGTACTCGTGAGACTCGTTTAGCTCCCGCTGACTTTCCGGGGCCGAAGGGTACGCCTCGAAGATATTGCGGGCCACGGCCTGCGCACGTGGCAGCATCGACACCTCCACGTGGCTATTGGTGTTGTCGACGATGGTACCGTCTGAAGCTAGCAGCAAGTAGTTGTGCGGCAGCAGCCGAAACAAGGATTGGTAATCGACAGCGGGAATGGAACCGACGGACATGGAGGAAGCGAGCGGAATAAGGAGCAGAAGCGGAAAGGGCGGTGGCTTCGCTTAGAAAGCTACCGGAACGGTGCGGCGAAGCCAAGTCAGTGCCTCGGCTTCGCTGGCGAAAAGCTGGTACGTCAGGGCCACTTCTTTTGCCTCGTGTAAAAGCCGCTTTACCGATAAGCGAGCAAACACATCATCTGGCAAAATGGTAGCTCCTACCAAGGGTACATCCTGCTGCCGCGCCCGCTGCTGCCAATACTCTATCATCCAGTGAATTTCCTCATCGGTGAAGGGCGTCATCTTGCGCTGGTCGCTCAGCAGCTTGTGCCAGCCGCGCAAACGCAGCAGTTGGGAAGCATGGGTGAGAAAAGCCTGCATCTCCACCATTCGTCGCGGCCCGGGCTTGTACTGCAGCAAGGCAAAACCCTCAGGGTGCTCCCAAGCCCAGCCTACAGGATTTTCAAAGTAAAGTCGCAAAGCAGTGGTGTACATAGACGTAGGCGCAAATCTTTCCGCAAAGCTAAACACTGCACCGCAGCAGGGCCTAATTCGTTGCCGACCCGCAATGCTTGAGCAGTAGCCGGTGTCCGTTTGCTTTGCGAACCGCCTGCTATAACCACTGCTGCTGAATAAGGTTGCTGCTGGCACGCTAGCGGGGCCCGTTATCTACCAATACGGGCTGGGTCTTCGTTGGCAGGATCGGCAAAATGCACGTAATCTTACCGCGCTGCCACTTCTGCTCACCTCCCGCATGCACCCTTCTGCCTCTCCTGCCACCGGTCGTTCCACGGCTTCGCGCATACGCTCCATCGTGAGCGGTTCCATTGGCAACCTCGTGGAGTGGTACGACTGGTACGTGTACTCGGCCTTTGCCCTGTACTTCGCGCCGGCCTTCTTTCCCGAAGGCAACCTCACGGCGCAGCTGCTGAATTCGGCCGCTATTTTTGCCGTCGGTTTTCTCATGCGTCCCTTGGGTGGGTGGCTGATGGGCATCTACGCCGACCGCCACGGACGCAAGGCGGCGCTGCTGTTTTCGGTGCTGCTGATGTGCGCCGGCTCGCTGCTAATTGCCCTTACGCCCGGTTACCAAAGCATAGGCGTAGCAGCCCCGATTCTGCTGGTGCTGGCGCGGCTGCTGCAGGGCCTGAGCGTGGGCGGCGAATACGGCACTTCGGCTACGTACCTGAGCGAGATGGCGCACCACAAGCACCGCGGCTTTTATTCCAGCTTTCAGTACGTGACGTTGCTGGCCGGTCAGCTCCTTGCCCTGCTTGTGCAGCTCACCTTGCAGCAGCTGCTCACTCCTGATCAGCTGCACAGCTGGGGCTGGCGCGTGCCGTTCATCATTGGGGCACTGGCGGCCGTGGTGGCGCTGTATCTGCGCCGGCAGATGGAGGAAACCGATGCTTTCGTGAAGCAGCAGCACGATGCGCCCACCGAAAGCAAGCTGCGGGTGCTATTGCGTCACCCGCGTGAGATACTTACGGTGGTAGGCCTCACGCTCGGCGGCACCATTGCCTT
Source organism: Hymenobacter sp. FMD4 (assembly GCF_058932745.1). Lineage (NCBI taxonomy): Bacteria > Pseudomonadati > Bacteroidota > Cytophagia > Cytophagales > Hymenobacteraceae > Hymenobacter > Hymenobacter sp. FMD4. Next base: position 22,966 of record NZ_JBZYWH010000018.1, on the reverse strand, counting down.
TTACACCTTTACCACTTACGCCCAGAAGTTTTTGGTGAACACTGCTGGCTTCAGCAAGGCACAGGCCACGCAGGTTTCCTTTGGTGCCTTGGCCGTGGCGCTGTTGCTACAGCCCCTCATGGGCGCCCTCTCCGACCGCGTGGGCCGCCGCCCGGTGCTGCTATTTTTTGGGGTGGGCGCTACCCTGGGCACCGTGCCGCTGCTCACGCTGCTGAGCCAAGCCACTAGCACCTGGGCCGCCTTTGGCTTGCTGGTGGTGGCCATGATAATCATGAGCGGCTATACTTCCATCAACGCCGTGGTGAAAGCTGAGTTGTTCCCGACGCACATCCGCGCCTTGGGCGTGGGCCTCCCCTACGCCCTGACGGTAGCCATCTTCGGCGGCTCGGCCGAGTACGGGGCGCTGCTAGCCAAAAGCCAGGGTATAGAAGCCGCTTACTATTGGTACGTGGCAGTCTGTGCGGCACTGTCGCTGCTGGTGTATTGGCGCATGGCCGATACCAAGCACACGTCCAGAATTGAGGAGTAAGAAGCGAGGACTGGAAGCCAAGGGCGTTTACCCGAGGTTACATTCCGGCTTCCCTCTCCTCAATTCTGGTCCTTACATCTGCCGCAGCCAGGCACTGGCAGTATCCGCATCGTCGAAGGCCAGCACCAGGGGGCGGTCGGCATGGCTCATCATCAGATCGGTGCTGAGGCGGCTGTAGACGTTGGGCGAGTACACCCAAGCGAAGTATTCCAGTCCGGCCTCGGCCATGGCCGGAAACCACACTTTTCCGCCCCACTCGGAAGCATCCGACCACATGCTGGTCACGCGCCGGTTATCGTTGAGCACCTTGCGGCAGCGCTCCTGCTTAAGCAGCTCCAACATCTTTAGGCAGCCTTCACGCACGGACTCCAAGTCTTGGTCCCCGGTCCAGTCGGCGTACAGCCAGTCGTTCAGATAATCGTATGCAATGCTCAGATGTGCGTTCTGATGCAGGGTTTGCAGGGCCATAAAAGAGCAAAAAGAGGAAAAACAGCCGATATGACGACTGTCACGCCTGCGCTACGCGGCAAGCACCCAAAGGTTGCAAACGGCGCCCAAAGAGCAGTCGTTAATTCTTCTTCTTTACCGGAAAATTGTCCAGAATATCGCGCGCTGCTTCAGAAAACCGCTCACCGGCCTGGTTCGGGTTGCTTACCGCATCAATGATGGAGCCCCGCCACACGAGGTTGTGGTTTTGGCATCGACGAAGTCCAGCACCAGCATGCCTTCCTGGTAAGACTCGGTACGGAAAGTAGTGGGCGTGCGGTACCAGCAAGTGTAGTTGACAGGAAAGATGGGGCCCCGTAGTGCACCAGATATGGGAGCTGACGGGATAGGCCGGCCCCGGCGGGTCGGCCGCGGTGCGCTCGGCTTCCTCCACGTACAAGTGATAAGTAAGGATAGCTACCCTTAGCTAATTCGGACTGGGATAAGTACCGATCAGCATCCGAATCAATTACGCCTTACGTATGTTCTAGCCATGATGAAACGCCTGCTATTTCTGCTGCTGGCCGCCTTGGGCGCTGTCAGCTGCGATGCCAACTCCGGCACGCTGAATTCCTCGCTGCTGACTGGCACACAACAAGACCAGGACCGCCGCTTTGCTGAGCTGCCCAAGCCGCTGCCGGGCGAGGCCGTGGCCACTTTTGCCAGTGGTTGCTACTGGTGCACCGAGCACGTGTTCGAAAGCCTTAAGGGCGTACGCACCGTTATATCAGGCCATTCGGGCGGCACGGTGGTTAGTCCCACTTATGAGCAGGTGGGCCGCGGCGGCACCGGCCACGCCGAGGCCGTGCAGGTGTATTACGACCCCAAGGTTATCAACTTCCCGACGCTGCTGAAGGTGTTCTTCGTGCAGCACGACCCCACCACGCTCAATCGCCAGGGTCCCGATTCCGGCGACGAGTACCGCTCCGTTGCCTTCTACCGCACGCCCGAGGAAAAAGCACAGATCGAAGCCGAAATCAAGCGGGTGAACGACTCGAAGCGCTACCCCAACCCCATCGTGACGCAGGTAGTACCCTTTAAGGTATTTTACCCGGCTGAGCGCTACCACCAGGATTTCTTCAAAAACAATCCAAACAACCCTTACGTGCGCAACGTCTCGACGCCGCGCTTCCAGAAGTTTGCGAAGGAGTTTCCGGCGCTGCTCAAGCCAGGAGAACAGCTGTAAGCTACTCCAGCCAACAAAAAGCCCCGCCGTATTGCACGGCGGGGCTTTTTGTTGATCTTGGCAAAGCGCACGTTTTGTGCTGCTCAGCATTCCCAGCCTTTACTGGGTACCAGTCTCGCCCATTGCACATTCACTCACCACAGTTCCGTGCACCACTCCACTACCAGGCAGGATGATGGGCTAACTAGTACCCAGTAAGGCCAAGGTCACTATTTGGCCCGACGGATGTAAATGTTGCCATTGAGCGTCTTCATCATCAGCTCGGCCCCGCCCCCGTTGATCTTGCCGTAGGTCCAGCTTTCCACAGTCACGCGATAGGTGCCGTCTTTGGCCGTGCGAGTGGCTTTGGGGGTGCTGCTGTCTACGGCTAGGTCGAAGTCGCTGTAGATTTCGCCGCGGTCGGATTTGAGCTTTACACCTGCTTTGGTTTTGGGCGGAAGCGTTACGTCGATCTTGCCGTTGACGCTGGAAAAAGCCATGGGCGCGTTGTCTGTTACGTCCCGAAATTTGGCCGTGATGCTGCCATTCACGGTGTTCAGCACCGCCGAGCCAGCTACGTCGTCGAGGCGAATGCTGCCGTTGACGTTCGACGCTTCCAGCTCACCCGCTACGTTGCTGACCACAACGTCGCCGTCGTTGACGGTCCCAATTCGCAGCGAAAACTGACGCGGCACCTTCACGACCAGGTCAATGGTTCGTACGTGTGACTGCGTTTTGATTTGTACTTGGTTGTCTTTTTCCTCCGCAACTATTTCCAACCCTTGCGTTTGAGAGATGCGGCGCATGCCTGATTCGTCGGCGTTGGCTCGGGCGCGGTCGTCGTCTTTGTCACGGCTGCGCCCCCGGTTTGCCACCTCGATAACCACGTCTTTTCCATTGTAACCTTCCACGCGGATGGAGCCGTTTGTGAGCTTCACGCGCAGGGTACCGGGCTTACCGGGTGAGCTGAGCGCTACCACCAACTGTTCTTTCGTCACGTTTTGGGCCGCGAGCGGGCCGGCCCAGGCAAATAGCAACAGGGCTAGCAAAGTATTGCGCAATATGGTTTTCATTGAGTCAGTTGCTTGATGGTGACGTTGCCGTTGACGGTTTCGAAGCGAAAGTCTATTCCGCCTTTGCCGAGGCGCACGGCCGTGTCTTTTTTGAGCTTGTACTTAGTGCCCTGGCCTTCGGCCTGCTGGGTTTGCGTCACGCGGGCCGGCAGTACTTCGGCCCGGGGAAAGTCGGTGTACAGGTGGCCGTTCAGGCTCTTGAAGTACAGGTCGCCCGATACATTGCTCGGGTACGTTACCACGATGCTACCGTTGACGGTGTGGTAGGTAGCCGGCGCGGTGGGGGCGTCAGAGTACGACACTTCCACGTTGCCATTTACGGTATGGGCCACCGTGGCGCGCTTGGCATTGCGGATGGTAACGGGGCCGTTAACGTTCCGGGCTTGCAGTGGGCCAGCCACGTCTTCCACCAGCATCTTACCACCGTTGACGGTGGAGGCGCGCACTTCCATGGCGGCGGGCACCTTCACCACAAAATCAAAGCTGTACGAGTAGCCGGGGCGTTCCTGGTTGTTGGTCCAGTTGTCGCTGAAGCGGCCTTGGTAGCTGTTGCCGTTGTTGGAGCGGCGCTGCGGGCGCGAGTCCTGCGGGCCGGCTACGTACACCAGCACACTGTCGCCGTGTTGGTCGAAGCCCGGTTGGGCTTCTTTTTTGCCGCGTTCCAGCAGCTCGGCGGTAGAGGCTTTGAGGGTGCGGGTGACTTCCACCACCACGCTCTTGCCGTTGTAGCCTTGCACCGTCACGGAGCCCATGATGTTGTAGAGGGCGAGGGTGGCGCGGCTGACGTCGCCGGTCAGCGCAAACTCCTTGTTGAACTTATCGGTGGCCGTGTGGTCCTTGCGGTCCTGCGCGTGTAGGCAGTGGCTAGGCAGCCACAGAAGTGTCAGGGCCAGACTGAATATGGATGCGAGTTTCATTGGATTTCGGGGCGGTTTGGGGTTCAGCTTGTTGCCGTTCGTTCGACAGCGTCTGAATGCTTTCTTCGATTTTGGTTTTCACCTGCTCGTTCAGGTCTTCCTGCTTGAGCAGCTTCCGGAACTGGCGCACTGAGCGGGGCTCCTGCAGCTTCACCATTACATCGGCCATGGCTGACTGCACCAGCGGCGACTCCTGCCGGGCCAAGGAGCGAACCAGGCCTTGGCGCACCATGGGGTCTTCGGCCAGTCCGGCCAGCACTTCCAGGGTGGCTAGGCGCACGTTCACGTTGGAGTCGTGGTTGAGCGTGCTCAGCAGGGCCTGCACCACCCGTTCGTTGCTGGGAGCCAGCTCTTCGGCGTAGCTCACGGCGCGCAGCCGCTGTATGGCCGAGGGGTTGTCCAGCATGGTGAGAAAAGTGCGTTGCTGGCTATTTTGCTCAGCAGAGGGGGCTACCTCGGCTACTGCGGATGTAGTGGTGCCGTTGGTACCAGTATTGCTTTTCAGCAGATACCCTCCCGCCAAGCCTACCACCAGCAGCAGCACGCTAAAGGCCAGCCGCATGCCGTACTCGGGCTGCCACCAGTCGCGCAGCTGCTGCATCAGCCCTTGCACCGACCATCGCTGCCGGCGCTGCTCTTCGGCCTGAAACTCGGCCAGCATGCCGTAGAAGCGCGGACGCAGTTCCTCGCTGGGCTCGGGCACAGGCAGTTGCCCCATGGTTTGCCACAGCTGCCACACGGCGGCCTGCTGCTCCCGGCAAGCCGGGCAGTGGGCTAGGTGGGCTTCCATGACGTGCGCTTCGGCGGGGGATAATTCGTTGGCCAGCCAGTCCATCAGCCCCTCTTGCACGCTCTCGCAGTTAGTGAACTTTGCTTCCATTTTCCAATCTCAAATAGATGTCCTTTAGTTGGTTGAGGGCACGGTGCGCGCGCACCTTCACGGCCCCTACCGTGGTATCGAGCAGTTGCGCTATCTGCTCGTATTTCAATTCTTGGAAGCGGCTCAGCACGAGTACTTCCCGCTGATCGGCGCTGAGCAGCGCCATAGCCCGGTGCAGTTGGTCGACTTCCTGCTTTTTCTGCAGGTTACCGTCGGCCGTGGCTCCGTCGGCTATTTTCTCGGCCCAATCGGCTATGTCCTGATGGTGGGCCGAGGGTTTGTTTTTCTTCGCGGCATCGGCTAGCACGTTGCGCGCGAGGTGGTACATCCAGGTCCGGAACTCGCCTTCACCGGTGAAGGTGTGCCGGTACTTAAGCATGCGGTAGAATACCGTTTGTACCAGGTCTTCGCTGACCGTGGAGTTGCTGCTCGAATGGTAGAAAAAAGCAAACAACGGCCGGTGGTAGCGTTCGAATAACAGCCCCATCTTATCGACCTGCCCGTCCTTTACCTGGAGCATTAGCGCATTGTCCGTGAGCGAGTTCAAGCGAAAGGGCGATGAGTAGGTGGTGTATTCGGGTGTGGAAACTTCGGCTCCAGATCAAGGTTACAGCCGAAGCACAACTTTTTTTGCATTGGCCGGAAAAAGCACTGATGAATAGCATTTGCTGGATAGCCTTGCAGCAGGCAGTGGCGCTAGGCCCCGCGCCCCGGAAACGACAAAGCCCGCCGGCAACCAAGGTTGCCGGCGGGCTTTGTGCAAATCGCTTCGACGGAAGCAGCCGTTGCTTACTTCGGCAGCAGCACTTTATCGATTACGTGAATTACGCCGTTGCTCTGGTTCACGTCGTAGGTGGAGATGTTGGCCACGTTACCCGATTCGTCGGTGAGCACCACGTTGTGGGCGCCGTTCATCTGGGCTACCAGCGTGCCGCCGCTTACGGTCTTAAGCGTGGCCTTGCCTTTACCAGCTTTGATGGCGGCCATCAGCTTGTCAGCCGACATGTTACCGGCTACTACGTGGTAGGTCAGCACTTTGGTCAGGGTAGCCTTGTTTTCGGGCTTCAGCAGGTTGTCCACAGTACCGGCAGGCAGGTTTTCGAAGGCATCGTTCACCGGGGCAAATACGGTGAAGGGCCCTTTGCCCTGTAGCGTTTCTACCAAGCCGGCAGCTTTCACGGCGGCTACCAGGGTAGTGTGGTCGGCGGAGTTCACCGCGTTTTCCACAATGTTCTTGCTCGGCAGCATGGCTTTACCACCCACCATTACGCTGTTGGGCGACATCATGGCTTGGGCCGAAGCCGAGTGAGCGGCTACGCCGAGTACGGCTACCAAAGCGAGGGAGAACAGGTTCTTTTTCATGACAGGGATGTGAGAGAATGAATGTGCCAGAACCTACGGCGCCTTCCTCCCGAACGGATTTAGGTAGACTAATATTTGTTTTGATCAGCCTCAGTTCGCCCTGTCAATTTTCCTTGCCGGTGCCCCGGCACTGTCCATAATCAGCCACGCATTTACCGCCCGGCTACTTTGACTTCAGCAGTGCCCAACCCCGGCTGACCATAAGCGGTCAGGCCTTCGGCCTGCAATTGAAACGAACCCGTTTCTTCGGAAGTGAAAAACGTAAGTTGGGCACGTCCGCTCGCATCGGTGCGCACTACGGGGTTCCAGTACAGCGTGGTACGGCGCGGATCGGGGCGCGGGGCTTGGCTAGGCTTGTCGTAGCGCGGAGCATAGAACTCACGGGCGCGGTAGTAGCCCGGCTTGTTCAGCGTAACCACGCCCGGTACCGGGTCATTGGCATAGTTATAATTGGGATTTCCCCGTTTCGTGTATACCGCAATAACGCCTCCACTGGCTTGGCTCCCGTAGATGGCCGCCCTGGTCCCTTTTAGTACCTCTATGCTTTCCACCATGCTAACAGGAATGGAGTTGATGGCCGTTACGTCGGTAGGCATCCCATCGATGAGGTACATTGGGGCATTGGACCCCATCATGGAAGTGGCGCCGCGAATTTGGGCCGACGCGTTTATGCCATTGCCCGAAATCCACACGCCCGATACTCGCCCCTGCAACAGCTCCAAAGGACTGAAGTAGTTGTCGGCGCCCGGAATGTCGGCAGCCCTGACCACATCGGCACTGCTAGCGGAGTGTAGCCGTAAGTGCCCGTCGGACGGGGTCACGGGCTTGCGGGCCTTCACATCCACGTTGCCCAACAAAATGCTTTTGGTGGTATCGAGGCGGAACTGCCGCTCGGTTTGCTGCTGACGGCGACTGCGCACGGCGTACGACTCCAATGCCGCAGTTCCCTCCGTGGTTTCGGGCAACACAAAGGGCGGGCGCGCCACCACATCGGGCCACGGCGGCAGCATACGGATCAGTACATTGCTGCTTTTACCCTGTTTTCCTTGCACTACCACCTTAGCGGTATCCTGCCACTGAAAGCCAGTAAACAGGAAGCGTCCATCGGCATTGGTGGTGGCTTGTAATATCAACCGCTCGGGCTTCGAGCTCAGCATCGTCACCTTAGCCTGATCCACAGGCTTTCTGCCATTCGTGCTCAATACCTGCCCACCCACGCTTAGCCCCTGCTCCACCGGGTACAGCAACTTCGCTGCTTCGGACTTAGGGCTCAATAGCTCCTGCCACACGAAGCGACGCCAACCCTGGGTCAGCATCAGGTAGTCGAGCGCCTGCTGGGTTTCCTGCTGACCTTCACGGAAGTACCAGGTGGGGTCTTCCACAAAACCCCGCAGGTCAGAGGTCAGCAGTAGGTTGGTCAGGATATTCTCGCCGAAGATTGCCGTACCGGGCAATTCGGGCGCCTGTCTGGCCGCTACCGACAAATCGGCGGCGACGGGTCGGCCGGCCGCATCGCGCACGTCTACCTGCACCTGCACTTGCTCGCGCGGTCCGTAGCTGGCTTTATCGGGCGTGAGCGTCACCCGCGGGTTACCGAGGGAGGGCATAAACACGAGGCGTTCGGCTTGGGGGACGCTACTAGCATCAAACAGCGTGAAATGGACCACCCCTGCCGGAAAGCGGTTGCGGGCAATGCGCGCCGAAAAACCGCTGCCGTTGCTTACTTGCCCTTGGCCCACATATACCACTTGCCCGCGCACGTGGGCCACTACCATCACGGGCGCCGCCGGGGCGGCGGACTCGTCGCGGCGCTGGACCACTACCAGTAGCGTTTCGCCCACTGGCCGCACTGCCAAGGTGTAGCCCGTGGCTTGCACCGCCGGCAGCGGATACTCTGCCGTGGCTCCGTTGGTTAGTTTTACGCGGGCCCGATAGGTTTCGCCGGCGGCTGGGCGTAACGGAAAGCTGCCCATACCGCGGTGCCGGCTTTCAAAAGCCGCTACTGTTTCATTTCGAGCATTTACCACTACCCCACTCACGGCCACTCCCACACCAGTGGCATCGGTAGCCTTGAAGGCCACGGTGTTGTCCAGCTCCGCTACCAGATTACCCCCTTCGGGAAAAAACTGAACATCGGTGCGCGGAGCTACTGCGGGAGCAGCTGCCCGGCTTTTTCCGGTCGTGCCTGCGCGCTGGGCAGTGGTGGGGGCCGTCAGGCGGTAAATCGGGATTCGGCGGGAGAAAAGGTATTCGGGCGCAGCGTTGCGCATCCAAGACGTATAAGCCCGCACGGTATACACGCCCGTAGCCAACGAATCGTCCAAGGCAAAGTCGCCCGCAGCACCGGCTTGATTCAGGCGTAGGGTGCGTTGCGCAAACACGCGTCCATTCGGGGCTACTATATCAGCATAAAGCACGCGGCTCAGCGTATCGGGCCGGTGCAGCCCTGCATCTACCACATACGCCCGAAACCAGACCGTTTCGCCAGATGCGTAGTACGCTTTGTCGAAATGGAGATAAACCTTTTCGGGGTTGTTGGCGGTGTAGTACTCGCGCAACCGGGCTACGATGCGACTAACGGCCGGGTCATCGGCCTTGAAGTAAGCCGCGCCCAGCAGCACAGGCGACAACAGCAGCAAACCATTTTTGACTAAGCGGGACAACTGAAGCATATACAAGGGTAGTTATTACTCAATAGATGTGATGCAGAGAGTAGGAGCTACTTCACGTTGCTAGCGGGCAGCTTGGGCTGACTCCACCGCTTAGCATGTATTGAAGCTGGAGGCCAAGGTTAGCCTCTTCGTTGGCAAACCTCAGCAATAATGGTGCTAAATGCCGATATCTAACACCAGTGGCTGAATCGTCCACAGGCCGGTCTGGGTATTGTACACGGCCCGCAGGCCCGTTTCCAGTGGTGTGCGCAGACGCAACACGTTGAACACCACCGTGGCGCTCAAACCCAAGTTTCGGTACGTGCGGGTGCCACTGGTAGCGCCGGAAATATTGCGCCCTTCGGCCACATCCACGAAGCCAGAGCCTTTGAAGCGCTGCACGTACAGCCAGCGGCCAAACGACCAGTGTGTGTCGGCCAGCGGCAGGCGGTACTCCAGGCTGCCGATGGCCAGCCGATCGAAGCTCACGTAGCTGGAGCCGCGGGGAAAGAACACGGCCGGCGCGAACTGGTATTGCCGTTGCTGTTGCCATTGGTAGCCGCCGCGCAGCCGCACGGAGTGGTGCTTGCCGATGCCCGGGAAAAACAGGCTGCCCTGCGCGGCAAGCTGCGAGGCATCCAGCCCGCGCCCAAAGGGCGTGGTGCGCCAGGTAATCAGGGCCGACTGGCCCCAGCGCGGGCCCACGTCGCGGGTGCTGAGTTTGAGCTGGCGGGCGTAGCTCAGACTGGTTTGAATGGCATTGAGCGGTCGGTTCGGCCCGACTTCGTTGCGTCGGCGCACGGGCAGATCATAGTCCTGTACCTGCTCGTGTAAGTAGTACGCGCCCAGGGTCAGGACCTGCAGGTACTTGGAGCGCGTGAGCACCAAAGGCAGCCGCAGGCCGGTGGTCAGGCGGGTGTAGCGCCACTGGTCACGCACCAACGAATCGAGCGGCAACTGGCGGTCGGTGTACAAAGCCACGTTGCGCCCGCCGTGCTCGATGTTCAGATCGAACACCGGAAACCTGCCTTGGTAGCTCAGCCCGCCAAACGCGGAGACAGTGCGCTCGGCCTGGTTGTAAGTTCCGCCGATGATGGCCTGCGTAGTGTTCAGGTAGTCCTGGGAGCGAAGGCCCAAACTCAGGCCGTTGCCGGCTGGGCTCTGCACCGCGCCCCAGCTAAATACATTGAACGCGTGGCGCAGCGGCGAGTATGCCCGCACCGGATACCGCTGGCTACCCACTGCATTCGACAGCAGTGGCTGCCTATCGGCGGCGTTTGCTTCGCGCTGGGTTAGCCGCTCGGTGTAAAGACGCTCGGGGTCGGCGGCGGGAGTGGCCACGGGCGTCCACGTAGCCGGATCGAGAGGCATTTCAGCGATGCGCGCGCCCTGCGCCTGGTAATCGTGGAAGGCCAGGTGCCGCCCGTCGGGCGCGACGGTGGCGTGGTACGCGCCAAAGGGCCGGCTCGTCACCTGGTATACCTGGCCGGTGCTCTGGTGCACGGCGAAGATGTTGTCGATGCCCGATTGCGGCGAGTTGTACAGCACGTAGTCCTGCCAGGGCTGCGGGTTGGTCAGGTTCACATTGGCCACCGGCAGTAAGGCGCGGCTGGTGCCAGCAGCCAAGTCGATCAGCTCAATGGTCTTGCCGCCGGGCTTGAGCGTCACCGTCACCACTTGCTGGCCGTCGGGCGTGAAGCGCGGCTGGATGTACAGGTCGTTTTGTGGGTTGGGCAAGGTCTGGAGCACGGCGCCGGTACGGGCGTCGAGCACCTGCAGCACGTGGCGGTAGCTTTCGTCGGTGGCAGTGGCCACGAGGCGCGTGCCGTCCGGCGAAAGCGTAGCCGCGGAATAGCGGCTGCGCTTGGCAAGGTGCGTAAGCTTACCGGTGGCCAGATCGAGCACGCGCAACTCGGAATACACCACCTGCCCCCAGCGTGGGTGGTTGCGGAATTCCGGCCACACCGCCTTGCCTGCGGCCACCGACAGCATGTCGGGCAGGTGCAGCAGGCCGGGCACAAACACCCGCTCCTCGCGGCCGTGGCGCGACAGGCGCACCAGCTGCGCAATGTCGCCTAGGCCGGTTTTCAGGGCCAGCACGGTGCTATCGGAGAGGTACTGCGGGTGCTCGTACTGCGTGAATACTTTCTGCGAAGCCACGGCCTGAAACTCCCGCGCCGGCGTCAGCTGCAGCGCCTGTTGCTGAGCACGCCAGGCAGAATCGGTCTCGGCCATGCTGCGGACGTAGAGGTCCTCCACCCGCAGGCCAGTGGTGCTGCGGATGCTGCGCGAAAACGAGAACGGGTAAAACGGGAAGCGGTAGTACCGATTGAGCACCCGGTCCCACACCTCAGCACCATAGCGGTTTTTAAGCGACGAGGTCATGAAATAGCCCAGCACGTACCAGTTGGGCACATGGTCGCGAAAGGAGCCGTTCACGGCCTTTTGGTAGTTGTAGCGGCGGCCGCTGAGCAGGTTGGCGCGCAGCCCCACGTCGAACGTGGGAATGCGCCCGCGCCCGCTGCGCGACAGGGCCGTTTCGGCGCCTACGGCGTCTCCCTCAAAAAACCACGGCGGCAGCCCCACGGAGGCAATGCCCAGGGCCCCGTCGCCGAACAGCGGCACCAGCAGCTTGCCGATGCCCTGCCGGGCTTTATCAAACTGTCCCACGTGCCGGAATTCGTGCACCACCAGCTGATCAATCCAGTCCAACGTGCCTAAGCTCGCATCTTGCGGCGGCACGATAAAAAACTGCGCGTGCCGCGGCAAAAACGTTACGAAGGCGTTGTTGACGGTGGTCTGATTCTGCAGCACCACTGTCAGGGGCCGCGCCTTTACGCCCAGCGTAGCCGTGCCCACGCTGTGCACCTGCTCCAAGCGCCGCGCCGTGTGCTGCGCCGCCGAGTCAGACCCCGCCGGATATACCACCCGAAAATTGGGCGTGCGCACCTGCTGCCAGCGCAGGCTGGGTGGGTTTTGTGTGAGTATGGGAAGCGTTTGGGCGGCGATAGGCAGCGCCGCCGACAGCATCAGTCCAACGGCAGCAAGGGCAGAAAAGCGGAGCATAGGCAGTAAAGCTGCTGTGCCTACGTGGTATTTCCAACCATAAGACACGGCACCCTGGCAGTATAGTTAAGTCGGCAATGGTTTTTTCCTCGGTAGTTGTCCAATTGCGCTAACTTGCTCAATAGAATTGTTCAAGCTTCTCGATACTATTTGCGGCTTTCTACCTGTATTCTCTCCTGTATTGCAATGACAAAATCTGTTGCCTTTATCTTTCTTCTGTTTCTGTTTGGCTGCGGCAAGGAGGTTGCCAAACCCAACCCGGGTGCCCAGATAGTCGAACAAAACCGCACTTTATCCATGACTTATAGCAAGCAAGCTACTAACGGTCAGCTAGCTGAGCTTAACGATGCTGTTATTGTGGTGCATACTTCAGAACCGGTTTATAGCAATGGCAATTATGTCCTGAGGCCTTACACCTTGCGCAACAGCTACGGCAATGCGTCGGCTACCCCTACGGTAGAGCTGCCGAGCATTACCACGCTCTCAGGTGGGCCGGCGGCCAAGCTTCGCCTAGTCATGTCTACTTCAAATCAGCCGCCAGCAGGCCATTCGCTCGATGTGCGTGTGTACGAAAACCGAACGGAGCTCGTGTTTACGCAGCATACCAGTACCACGGCCCAACTCATCTCAGGCCGCTATGTTACTACTACTGAATACAACATAGCACCCCATTAACTTCCTGCTTAGCGACAGCACCGATCTTCCAGTACCTGAAAAGGTAAAGGAAGCTGCTGCTAACCAAGCAATACCAATCCAAGTTTACATCTGCCGCAACCAGCTGGCGGCCGTGTCCACGTTGTCGAACGTGAGTACGATGACGCCCGCCTGCGTGTGCTGCAGGGTCAGATCGGTGCTGAGGCGGCTGTAGATATTGGGCGAATAAATCCAGGCGAAGTACTCGCAGCCCCCATCGGCCATCAGCGGAAACCACACCTTTCCGCCCCATTCGGCGGCATCAGCCCAGATGGTTTGCACGCGGCGATTGTCGTTGAGCACCTTGCGGCAGCGCTCCTGCTTAAGCAGTTCTAGCATCTTCATGGCCCCGGCCTGCACGCTGTGCAGATCCTGTTGGTCTTGCCAGTCGACGTACAGCCAGTCGTTGGCATAATCGTAGGCGATGCTGATGAATTCGTCCTGGTAAAGCGGGCGCATGGCCATAGGAATGCTACTTACGGGCGTCTCGCTATAACGAATGGTCGAGGTTAGGGTTACACTTGTACGCCACCCGCGACCAGAACAGTATATTTGACGGAGTGGCTTCGAAAAGTGCGAATCACTCCGCAAGCCATGACTACGCCTTCTCAACCAGATTTTGAGCTGCTATTCAATGCTTTGCCAGCTCCGCATCTGGCAGTGGCTCCTGCTGACTTCAGCGTAGTAGCGGCCAATGCAGCTCTGTGCCGGCTGCTGGCTCGTACTCCGGAACAGCTGGTAGGTCAGCCGGTGGCTGCGGTGCTGGGGGCTATCGGGCAGCCCGAACCCTGCCGCGCAGCCTTCTGGCAGGTTCTTAGCCGAAGGCAAGAGTGCACCTTTGGGTTCGAGCAGCTTGGTCCGCCCGCCTCCTCTGCAGTTACCGGCCACGCCTGTCATTATTCGCTCACGGTCTGGCCGGTGGCCGATGCGCCCGGCACCGTGCCTCGGTATCTGCTTGGCCGCATCGAGGTGGTAGAGCCGCAGGCGCAGGTCGTGCAGCCCACTACCGAATCGCAGCAGCGGGAGCAGTTCCGCTTCCTGAGTGAGTTTATTCCGCAGTTGGTTTGGACTGCCGATGCCGCCGGCCGCCACGACTACTTTAACCGCCGCTGGCACGAGTACACCGGCGCTACACCCGACGCGCTTATGTCCTGGACCACGGCCCTGCACCCAGCCGATCTGCGCGGCGCCGAGCAGCGCTGGCAGCAGGCGCTGGAGGCGGGCGTTGCCTTCGAAACGGAGTGCCGCCTGCGCACCCACGAAGGCTGCTACCGCTGGTTTCTGGTGCAGGCTTTGCCGCTGCGCGATACCAACGGCAGCATCAGCAAGTGGTTTGGCGCCTGCACCGACATCGACGACGCCAAACGCGTGCAGCAACGCTTACTGGAAAAGGACCGGCAGCTACAATTGATTTTGGGCCAGGTGCCGGCGTACTTGGCCGCCGTGCGCGGGCCAGAGCATATCTGCGCCTTTGCCACGCCCAACTACCTGGCTCTGATGGGCGGCCGCTTGCGCGTGGGCTGGGCCCTGGCCGAAACCATACCCGAACTGCACGCCAGCGGCATTATCGCATCCTTGGACGAAGTATACCGTTCCGGCCAGCCCATCACGCAGCAGGAATCAGCCCATGAGGTGCTCAATGCGGCCACCGGCCAGCGCGAGCTGCATTATTTCGACTTCACGCATCAGCCCCTGCTCGATGCTCAGGGCATCATTCAGGGGGTGCTGATTTTCGCCATCGATGTCACCCAGCGGGTGCTTACCCGGCAAAAAAGCGAGCAGCTAACCCGCGAAATTCGCCAACGCGACACCCAGATCCGCACCATGGCGGAAGCGCTGCCGCTCATCAGCTACATTCAGACTGCCAATGGCGCCGTGCAATACATCAGCCCGCAGTGGGCAGCTTATAGCGGCCAGCCTGTAGAGGCGGCCGCACACCTGCATTGGCAGCACTACGTGCATCCGGATGATTTGCCGGCCTGCACGGCTTCTTTTGCGCAGGCTTACCGCCGGCGTAGCCTCTGGACCGGACAGTTGCGCCTGCGCCGCCACGATGGCCAGTACCGCTGGCACGTGGCCCGTACCCTGCCCGTACTCGATGACGATGGCCACCTCACGCAGTGGTACGGCTCGGTGATGGACGTGCACGAGCAGTTAGAGCTGCAAGAGCAGCTCCTGCGCAGCGAGCAGAGCTTCCGCTTTGTGGCCGATACCGTGCCGCTGTTTATCTGGACGGCCACGCCCGCCGGTGCACTGGATTACATGAACCGCCGCTACCGCGCCTACGTGGGGCAGCCCGACGGCACTACTCCACCCGACTGGCTAACCACCATTCACCCCGACGACCACGCCGCTACCCGGCAACAGTGGGCCACCAGCCTGGCTACGGGCCAGGATTTTCAGATCGAGCACCGCCTGCTGGGCACCGATGGCGCTTACTGCTGGCACTTGGTGCGTGCCACTGCCATGCGCGACGCCACCGGACAAATCACGAAGTGGTACGGCACCAGCACCGATATCCACGAGCAGCGCAGCTTGCAAGACCGCCTGCTCCGCTCCGAGGAGCGGTTCCGCTTTCTCACCCACAGCATTCCGCAAATCATCTGGACCTCTGATGGGCAAGGCTTGGTGGACTACCTCAGCCCGCAGTGGTTCCGCTTTACGGGCCAAGACCCGCTCGATCCAACCCTGATCGGCACCGATAGCGGCTGGGCGCAAGCGGTGCATCCCGACGATATAGCCAATGCGCAAGCTCATCTGCAACACATCCTCACCGACCACCTGCCTTACGCACTGCAGCTACGTCTGCGCCGCCGCGACGGGCAGTACCGCTGGCACCTGGTGCGCGGCGTACCCGAAACCAATGATGCGGGCACCCTGGTACGAGTGTACGGATCCACTACCGATATCCACGAGCAGTACGAGCTGCAGGAGCAGTTGAGGCGCTCGGAAGAGCAATTTCGTTTTCTGGCCGACAGCATTCCGCAGCTGGTGTGGGCCCTAGAGCCCGATGGCACCGTCTCGTTTGTGAACGAAGGCTGGATAGAGTATACTGGCCTGACGCTGGAACAATCCCGCGCAGGCGGCTGGCTGACCCTGGTGCCCCCGCTGGAGCGCACCTTGGCACAGCACACGCTAGCCGAAAACGTGCGCCTGGGCCGCTACCACGAGCAGGAACACCGCATGCGCCGCGCCGCCGATGGCCAATACCGCTGGTTTTTGCACCGGGCCCGCCCCATGCGCGATGCCGCCGGCCAGATCCTGCGCTGGTTTGGCACCAGCACCGACATCGACGATTACAAGCGCTTTCAGCAGGAGCTGCAGGTCCGCAACAACGAGCTGCTGCGCATCAACCAAGACCTCGACAACTTCGTGTACACGGCCTCGCACGACCTCAAGCAGCCCATCGACAACATGGCCGGCATCTTCGCTGAGCTTACGCACATGGCCCGGTTTCAGGACCCGGAGGCCAAATCTTTAGTGGGCATGTTTGAGCATTCACTGGAGCAGATCTACGTCACCATCCATGATCTGGCCGCGCTGGTGCAGGTACAGAAGCAAAATCAGCTCGTGCCGGCCGAACTGGTAGAGCTGGCCGTCCTCACGCAGGAAGTGCTGTACAGCATCGGGGAGCAGTTGCGCGCCGCCGAGGCTCACGTCGAAGTGGACTTTTCGGCCCTGCCGGCGGTGCATTTCGTACGCCCCAACTTGCAAAGCGTGCTCTACAACCTACTCAGCAACGCGGTGAAGTACGCCGCGCCCGGTCGGCCGCCGCGCATCCGGGTATGCTCGGTGCTGGAGCACGATGAAGTGGTGCTGACGGTGCAGGACAACGGCCTGGGCATCGACCTGGAGCGTTACGGGTCGGAGCTGTTCCAGATGTTTCGGCGCTTCCACGACCACGTGGAGGGCTCGGGTATGGGCCTGTACCTGGTACAACGCATCGTGCAGATGCACGGCGGGCGCCTGGAAGTTCAAAGCCAGCTCGATGAGGGCACTACTTTCCGCCTGCACCTGCCAGCCCATGCGGCCTTGCCCCGCTAAACGTACTTTAGGACCTCTTTTCTGCTCCCACTTCTACCTATGCCTTCCCCTTCGCTTTCCTCTAAGCTGCCCGACGTGGGCACCAGCATTTTTTCGGTGATGACGCAACTCGCCACCGAGCACCAGGCCATTAACCTTGCCCAAGGTTTCCCCGATTTCAATCCGCCCGCGGCCCTCACTGAAGCCCTCGTGCGCCACGCCGAGGGCACTCAGCACCAGTACGCGCCCATGCCAGGCCTGCTGCGGTTGCGCGAGCTGATAGCCGCCAAAACCGCCGCCGTGTACGGCGTCTCCGCCCCCGATCCGGTTACCGATATTACCGTCACGAGCGGCGCTACCGAGGCTCTGTACGCGGTGCTGGCGGCCGTGGTGCAGCCCGGCGACGAGGTGCTGGTGCTGGAGCCAGCCTACGACCTTTACGGCCCGGCCATCCGGCTGCAGGGTGGCCGCCCGGTGTATGTGCCGCTCACGGCACCCACGTTTCGCCCCGACTGGGACCGAATTAAGGCTGCTCTCACGCCGCGCACCCGGCTGGTAATGGTAAATACGCCCCACAACCCCACCGGCGCCGTGTTTACCGATACCGACTGGCAGCAGCTGGCCGAGCTTCTTGCTCCAACGCAAGCCTTCCTGCTCAGCGACGAGGTGTACGAGCACATGGTGTTCGACGGGCAGCCGCACCGCTCGGCGCTGCAGTACCCGGCCCTGCGGGAGCGGGCGTTCGTGCTATCGTCATTTGGCAAAACCTACCACGCTACCGGCTGGAAAGTGGGCTATTGCGTAGCCCCAGCGGCCCTGAGCGCCGAAGTGCGCCGCGTACACCAGTTCGTGACCTTTGCCGTGAGCACCCTGGCCCAGCTCGCCATTGCCGATGTGCTTAGTGACGCCTCGTCGTACGACTACCTCCCGGCCTTTATGCAGCAGAAGCGCGACCTGTTTCAAGAACTGATGCGCGACACCCGCTTTGAGCTGCTGCCGTCCGAAGGTTCTTATTTTCAGCTGGCCCGTTACGACCGCATCGCCCCGGGCGAAGGGGACCAGACTTTCGCCCGCCGCCTCACTACCGAAGCCGGCGTGGCCGTGGTGCCCGTGTCAGCGTTCTACCATGATCAGACCGACCACGGCCTCGTCCGTTTTTGCTTTGCCAAACAAGACGACACCTTGCGCGCCGCTGCCGAGCGCCTACGCCAGTTGTAAATCTTATTGCACGATAAGCTAGCCCGTCCTGACGAGCATGTTGCGCTTTAAGCAAGTAACCTAGACCTCTTGCCGGGTGGTAATTCACTGATTGAGGTTGCTCTCAGCAGTCAGCATGCGAGCTGACTCAGCTATGCTTGACAAGACAAGCTTTATCGGGTTATGCCCTTTCGAAAGGCTTTTCGCGTTGCGTATACCAGATGATAGGGTGAAGACAAATCGTATCGGCATTTCGGACCTAGAGTTCAGCAAGCTCAACAATAGATTGTTGGTACTTTATGAACTATGAGTTGTGTTTACGAACTTGGTTCTACCACCTGCCCTCCTCACCTACTGCAACGCTAGTTCTGTGTCCGACTTAACTGTTTCTTTTATCCAATTGCCACTTCAGTGGCACGCCCCCGAAGTCAACCGGGCCGCCCTGCTTAGCCATATCCGGGATATTTCTGTGGCCACTGATCTGATCGTGTTGCCGGAAATGTTTCCGACCGGTTTCAGCATGGCTGCGGCCGAGTTGGCCGAGCCGGTGGAAGGCCCGTCCCTGACGTGGATGCGCAACATCGCGGCCGACCGCGACGCCGTGGTTACGGGCAGCATCATCACCCAGGATGAAGGCCGGTACTACAACCGCCTGCACTGGGTACGCCCCGATGGCACGTATAGCACTTACGATAAGCGGCACCTGTTCCGCATGGCCGGTGAGCATGAGGTGTACACGCCCGGTCAGCACCGCCTGGTAGAGGACTGGCGCGGCTGGCGCATCTGTCCGCTGATTTGCTACGATCTGCGCTTTCCTGTGTGGAGCCGCAACGAAGGCAATGCCCCTTACGACCTGCTGCTGTATGTGGCCAACTGGCCCGCTGCCCGCCGCACTGCCTGGATGACGCTGCTGCGCGCCCGGGCCATGGAAAATTTAGCCTACACCATGGGGGTAAACTGCGTGGGCATGGACGCCAACGGCCAGCCCTACGACGGCGACTCGGCTCTGCTGGACATGAAGGGTGAATATTTGGTAGAAGTCGGCAATCAGGAAACAAGCATCACGCGCACCCTGCGCCGCGCCGATCTGGAGGCCTACCGCACCCGGTTCCCGGCTCTGCTGGATGCCGATAGCTTCGCCATTCACGAACCGGTAGCCCTGCAAAACCACATTGCCTAAACGAATCGGGGCGCCGCTGCGAAATGCAGCGGCGCCCCGATTCGTTTAGGCTTACACGGGTTACTTCTTCACCGTAAGGCGCTGCACACCACGGCGGCCTTCGCTGTCGGTGGCTTCCACTAAGTATACGCCGGCGGCCAGAGCCTGAACCGACAACTGGTGGCGGCGGCTGGGCGTGTCTACTTGCTTCACGGCGCGGCCTAGCAGGTCCCGGATTACGAGGCGCGTGGGCGCGGGCGTTTCCACCGTTACGGTGCTTTCCGTGGGGTTGGGGTAGAGTTGCAGCGGGAGCGTTTCGGCTTTGCTACGGGCGCTGGTCACGCGGTTGCGGGTGCCGTAGAGCAGCAGGCCACCGCTTTCGAGGCCGACTACCAGTTCCGGTGCTCCGTCGCCGGTAATATCAGCCAGAGTGATGTGGTTGCGGGCGCGCGAATTGGAACTCCAGCGCGAGCTTTCGGACTGGCCGGAAAGGCTGGTGTAAAACAAATCGGTTCGCTCCATGAAGATGCTGCCCTGCGCGCGGTAGTTGGCGTAGAAGCGCAGCACACCGGTGTGGTCCAGCACCAGCAGATCGAGCGTGCCGTCGCCGTCGACGTCGGCCACGGCGGGCGAGAGGCCGAAGGGCCGGTCGTTACTAGCCGTCCGGATGCCGCCGAAGTCATTGGTGACGAGCGTGAAGCCATCGGCCAACGGCTGGGCCGG
Source organism: Hymenobacter sp. FMD4 (assembly GCF_058932745.1). Classification (NCBI taxonomy): domain Bacteria; kingdom Pseudomonadati; phylum Bacteroidota; class Cytophagia; order Cytophagales; family Hymenobacteraceae; genus Hymenobacter; species Hymenobacter sp. FMD4. The sequence goes on along the minus strand of NZ_JBZYWH010000018.1, from coordinate 3,042 downwards.
GTTGCGGCGGTAGTAACTAAGGCTGCTGGACTGCCCCGAAACATCGGTGCTCAGCAGCAAGTCGAGGTGCCCGTCGCCGTCGACATCGGTAAAATAAGGTGTGTCGCCCTTGAAGCTATTGATGTTGTTCAGGTTGTTGAGCTGCGCGGTATTGAAAGCAGCGGGCTGGCCGGCGGTGGCCGTGTTCAGATAATAGAAGACAAACGAGGCACCGATGTAATACCCGCCGAAGGCCAGGTCCACGGCTCCGTCGCCGTTCAGGTCTTTAAGTACCGGGCGCAGGTTGCGAAAGTTGCGCACCGACAGGCCCAAGTAATCATTGGTAACAAGCGTAAACACTGGCTGCGCGGTAGTGCCGGTGTTGCGGTAGTGGGCCAGGGTAGCGCGGTAGTCAGTGTCGCTGAAGGGCGAGCCGTACTGGTCGGCAGCATTGGCCACCAGCATGTCCACCAGGCCGTCCCCATCGAGGTCGGCAAAAGCGGCGGCGGCGGCTTCGCTTACTTCCAGCATCTGGTTCTGCAGGAAGCCACCGGCGCGCCGGGTATACGTCGGGGCGGCCGTGGTGCCGGTGTTTTCAAACACGATGACGTTGTTGCGCAAACTGGTGCGGTCGGCGTTGTCGAGCAGGGCGGGCGCCACCAAAATATCCATCACCCCGTCCTGGTTGGCATCGGCATAAAAGCCCACCGGGAAATTGGGCAATGATACCGTGCCGATGCCGTTGGGCAGCGAGGTCAGCAAGCTGGTGTTGGAGGTGGCGGCTACCTGCGCCGTACCGGTATTGCGTAGCCCCAGCCACTCCGGGCAGCCGTCGCGCCCTATGAGTAGGTCCTGGTCACCGTCGCGGTCAATATCTTGTAGTAGCAGGCCGAAGCCGCCGGTGTGGGCGGTGCCGGTAGGACGGCAGGCCGTACCCGCCGTGACGTAAGAAGTGCAGGAGGTCAGGCAAGCTTCGATGCCGCCCCAATTGGGCGAGTCCTGCCGGAACGAAAGACCGCCGCAGGTGGCGCTGGTGTTGCGGTAGTACTGCAGGTATGAGCCGAAGGCGAAGTCGAACGAGAGGATATCAAGCTTACCGTCGCCGTCGACGTCCTGAATAGCTGGGATGTCGTAGCCACCAAGCAGGATTTCGCCGCTGTTGAGTGTCGAATTGAAAAACTCCAGCCGGTTGTTGGCCAGCTGAAACGTGGGGCGCCCGCCCGGGCCGGCCACGTTGCGAAACACCCGGATATAACCCGCGCCGGATTGTGTCCAAAGGTCGGGACGGCCGTCGCAATCGTAGTCGCGCAGCAGGGCCCAGCTGTTCATATCGGCCGGAAACAGGCTTTCGTACTCCGGCGCGTACTGCCAGCGGCGTCCGCCACCGCTGGGGGCGGCTACGTTCAGAAACGTCATGACGCGGTTGGTCATGCGCTCAAACACAAACAAATCCTGCTGCCCGTCGCCGTTCAGATCGATGTTGGAGAACTGCGGACTGTTCATCCCTCCCGCCCACGGCATAGCCAGTTCCTCGGTACCATGCACTATGCGGGCCGCCTGGGGGCGGTATTCGAAGCCAAACCGGGTGTTTTGGGCAGCCAAGCTGAGCGGCAGCAATAGGGCCAATAACGCGGGTAAACGACCTAGCATAGACAGGGATAGGAAAGTGTTGAACTGAAAAGTGAATCGGGCGCAAACAAACAGCAAAATTTACGCCGGGAATGTTTCGTTCTCGCCCTCCAAATTACGCCAAACCGCTGGTATGTCGCCTTCTACCACAGCTGATCTGTACGCCCGCTTCCAACAATGCCGCGCCGTGAGCACCGACACGCGCCAACCCCAGGACGGCACCTTGTTTTTTGCCCTGAATGGTCCGTCGTTCCGCGGGGCCGATTTCGCTTCCCAAGCCTTGCAAAAGGGCGCCCTCTTTGCCGTAGTGGACGATGCCGAGCTAGCTGCTTCTGACCCCACCCGCTACTGCTACGCCCCCGATACCCTGGTGGCCCTGCAGCAGCTGGGCCGGCACCACCGTCGCCAACTAAGCATTCCGGTGGTGAGCATCACCGGCTCCAACGGAAAAACCACCACCAAGGAGCTGCTGCACGCTGTGCTCAGCCGCCGCTTTCGGGTGCAGTACACCCGCGGCAACCTCAACAATCACATCGGCGTGCCGCTGACGCTGCTCACCATCCGACCCGACGAGCATGATTTGGCCATCATCGAGATGGGAGCCAACCACCAGGGTGAAATCGAGCTGCTGAGCAGTTTGGCCGAGCCCACGCACGGCTTAATTACCAACATTGGCAAGGCCCACCTGGAAGGCTTCGGTGGCCTTGAAGGCGTGGCCAAAGGCAAAAGCGAGCTGTTTCGCTTTCTGGCCGCCACGGGCGGCACGGCCTTCGTGAACACCGCCGATGCACGTCTGCCGGCTCTGGCCGGGCCAGTGGCAGAGCGCATTACTTACCCCAATCCTACTGATACCTACCCCGCTGAGTTGGTAGAAGCTGCGCCGCAGGTGCGTTTGCGCCTATTTGACGGCACGCCCGTGGAGGCGGCCATTACCGGCGCTTACAACTTCGTAAACCTGGCCGCCGCCGCCGCCGTGGGGGCACACTTCGGCGTCCCGACTTCAGACATTGCCGCTGCCCTCGCCGCCTACGACCCTACCAACAACCGCTCGCAACTGGTGCGCACAGAGCGTAACGAAGTAATTCTGGACGCCTACAACGCCAACCCGTCGTCCATGGCTGCTGCCATTCACAGCCTGGCCGCCCGCCCTGGTGAGGCTATCCGCAAAGTGGCTTTGCTGGGCGACATGTTTGAGCTAGGCTCGGAAAGCGAAGCCGAACACCGGGCCCTCGGCGAGTTGCTGGCGCAGCAGGGCTTTGGAACGGTGGTACTTGTGGGTCAGGACATGCAGTATGCTCACCAACCCGGCTTTCAGCACTTTGCCACCAAAGCCGAAGCTGCCGCATGGCTGCAGGAGCACCCGTTTAGCCAGCAGCAGATCTTGGTAAAAGGCTCTCGCGGCATGGGCCTGGAAACGCTAATGGGCCTGCTGTA